>JAUYSE010000125.1 GCA_030696465.1 Legionellaceae bacterium | reverse complement strand
GCCAATATTGACTTACTCATTCCCCATTATGAACGGCAAATTAGGCGCTTAAATGAGTTATATCAGCATAAAGAAGATACCTTGCCGACGGACTATGATAAAACCTATGCCGGACACCATGATCTGGCGATAGGTAATGTGGCCGCGAGAGTAGGCTCGGTAACCACGAATGTTATTCGTGACAGTCAAGTGGCTTCTGTACTCGGCATGGTGAATGTAAGAGATGAATTAACGAAAGCAAGTGGAGCTTTACAACAGTTAAGCAGAGATCATCTATTTGCTGCAAATAACGATGAACCGGTTACCGGGGTATTGGTTTATCCTCCAGCAGAAAAGATACATGCATTTAAAGATAAGTTACATTCTATTACTGAACAGGACTTAGAGGAGCCCTTGCTTACGCTTTCGTCCGATGACGAAAGGGATGATAGCGAAGAGGAAGGCGAAGCGCCTTTTAGTCCGTCTGATTTGTAGAGTAGGGCAACTACCTCTAAAACTCAAACAGTATAGGATCGCCTTCAGTGTATTTACCAATAATTCCTGCCGATACCCCATGGTATCCGAGCCGCGCGCGGCTCGGATTTTATTATAAAGGTCGTGGCCTTGAGGGGCATTAAAAGTGATTTAAATCCCCATGGTCGCTCGATGCGCTGCCTGGATTAAATCTCGTAATACTGAGGGTGTCTTCGTCACCGACATCATCATCAGACGTAGGTGCTGCTTCGGTTAGTTTTTTCTTTGCCCAAGCGGCACCACGAGCGAAAGTACTCCATATTGTATGTTGGTTGCCGCTCATGTGGACGGGAGTCGCCGTAGTGCTTGTTCTATGCTCATCGGATTCAGTTTGTTCAGGTGAATCTGGTCTTTCAACGGCTGTAACGATGCTTTGGGGCTCTTTTTCGGGTGGTTTCGAAAGTTTTTCTGGCCTAGTCTCACTTGAGAGTGCTTCTAATTCTTTTTCTAGTTCGGTAATTCGATCATTTTTTTCTTGTAGCGCAACCCGTGCTTGTTGTTCTTGTAATGCTGCGTCTATGTGTGCAGCTAGGGTGCTAGGTTCCATTTGCAAATAAAACGTTAGTCCTCGTTGTATGGTCATCGTTAAAGCAACAGATTCAGAGGACAGGGATGGTTCTGACGAAAGCCAACCGGCAGGAGTGCATAATCCATAGCATTCAAAAGCGCGGTTGAGTTCGCCAGGATTATAGGTAACCAAAGGGTGGAATTTTACAGTGTTGGTTGTTTCTAAAAGTGTTTTAATGTTTTGAAAATGCTGGAGTAAAAATATTTTTGCGTCGAAGGTTACTTCTGGAACAATTTTTGCAGCAAGATGCGCCATAGACAGATTTTCAATTTCCATCAAAGGTGTGCTGGTCTCAAGTAGATGCTGTACAGCGACTAAAAAATGGGTTAAATAGTGTAATACTGGTTTTTCGTACTCATTGGGATGAAGCTCATCAATCAGCGCACAAAGGTTCTGTGTTTTTTTAAGCAAAGATTCTGTTTTTTGATTCAATTTTTCTTCAAAAGCGAGGGTATATGGTTCTTCATCCAGGACATCCATACTCGCGCTTACAGAACGACGATTTTGAGGCAAAGGAGAGCTTGTATCTTCTGATAATACTTGAAGCACTCCTTCCGGTTTTTTTTCTAGAGCGCTTACTTGTTGTTGGTTTAAAATATAAAAATAAGAAACAATAGTGTTGTACAGGGAATCATGTAGTTGCTGTAGTTTTGTCATCACACTCTCCTCAAAGGAAACATCATAATCACCTTTTTTGAGCAGTTGCAAGCGCTATCTGGAATTTAATGAAGGAAATACTTCTTAGGCAGGTTGATCCGAGCCGCTCATGCGTGCGGCTCGGAAACTGAGTCTGGGACCGGGATTGGCGTTTGAGTAGCTCTTCCTGTTTTCGGTGTGCCTTCAGACCAAAAATTATTAGGATGATCGCCTATTTTGAATGCCTCCGGCTCGGTAGGTGATACGTTTGTTGCTACGGTCGATATAGAATCGTTTTGTACGTGGGCAGGTGCCGACGTTAATGCCATGATAGCGAGATTCTCCGTGAGCAAACGTATGGTCTCTTGCAATTCTGTAATTTTGGCATTTTTTTCTTGTAATTCTGCAAGTAGTCTCTTTTCTAGCGGACTTAGAGGGGCCTGTTCCCGTTGTAATGTGCGCTGCGCTAGTCTTTCTTCTAGCATGCTTTCAGTGCTTGTTTGTAGCATGCGCTCATCCATTTCTAAATAATCAGGTAATGTCTTTTGTAAGATAATACTTAAACAGAAAAGTGTCGGAATCTCTGAATCGCTGGATAATTCCTCGTCGATGTTGAGCGGAAAAGATAATCCATTACAGGGAAAAGAGCGTTGGAATAAAGAGGACGGATGACTAAAAAGAATCGTATGCGTGTCTGCGTCTGATGTTTTAAAAATAGTTTGAATGTTTTCAAGATGCTGGTGTAAAAATATTTGTAGATTGAAGGGATAGGTTCCCTCCTTCAGCATCAGTGGCTCGGATGTTTCTAACATTTCATGAATGGTGACTAACACATAAGTTAAGTAATGTAGTATCGATGTTTCACGTTCATTTGGCCCGAGCGCATCAATAATGCGACAAAGATTAGCAGTTTTTTGAGAAAAAGTTTTTGATCTATCACGGAGTTCTTTTTGGAATGCGATTGCTTGTACCTCATCCAGTTCAGGGATAAGCGGTTCTCTCTGTTGTAAAGGATTAAAATAAGCGACGATACTAAGGTGTAAAGCGTTATGCAGTTGCTGTAGTTTCGTCATGATATTCTCCTTAAAGAAAATATCATAATCACTTCTTTTAAAAAGTTGCAAGCGCTATCTTGTATTTTAAAAAAAGTTGGAGTATGTTTGCGCGGCAAGTCCAAATCTGGTGTTCACACTGTCATTTAGAGGAATTCATGTCAGTGATATCTTTATTTAAAAAACGATCGATTATCGCGGTCGATATTAGTCCTATGGCGCTAAGAGCGGTGCAGCTGCGTTGTGATACTTTACCTATGCTTGAAGCATGTGCACAATCAGCATTGCCATCGTTGGAAGGCGCGCGCATCCAAGATCTAGAAACACTCAGCAATACGCTCAAACTTTTGTTGGCACAGCCAGGCTTTACGGCGCGTGAAGTATGGATGGCGATGCCAGATGTTGCGGTGATCCATAAAGTCATCCCCCTCAGTGATACGCTTAAAAATACCGAAATTGAAACTTGGGTTCGCCAAGAGGCAGATAAACACATTCCCTATGCGTTACACGATTTATATTTTGATTACCAAGTCTTAGATACGTTAGCAAAGCGAGAATTGCTTTTGGTGGCGTCTCGATCTGAATATGTGCAGCAGCGCATAGAGATGGTGCTTGCGGCTCAACGTGAGTTACGGGTAATGGATGTGGAGTGCTATGCCATTGAGCGGATGCTACGTCATTTATTACAGGTATTTCCTCCCGCAGAGAATGATGCGCTATGTTTTATTTTTCACGTAGATAAACTTGTTTTGCAGGTCTATGGATTGCAAAACACAGTGCTAATATTTTCTCGACAAGAATCTTTGTTATCAGACGAGACAGAACCTATGCTGGCAGCCTTACATACAGCACTGCAGGATTTTTGGGCTACGAATAAGGCTCTTCCGATAGGTCTAGTGTGCTTGTTGGGGGATGGGGTGAAAATGCAGGAAGTGGCTGAGCGCTTGACGATTGAATACGGGGTTTCTTGTCATCTGATAGACTTATTTCAATTATTTTCAGGGCGATCCGCCAAGAAGAGCCCACCGAATTTTGGTGCAGAACAGGGGCGTGGCGCCGCATATTTTCGGTCTCTTGGCTTAGCGTTGAGAGGTTTAGCATAACATGCAGAACAGCATATTGGTGAATTTATTACCTTGGCGGGAGCAAAAAAAAGAAAGGGCAAAGCAGAGAGAACTTTGCTTAATGCGAGCTACCTTTTTGTTTGTGCTCTTTTTTTTATGGATAGCACATTATTATATGCAGTCGCTTATTCGGCAGCAGGAGCAGCGTAATAGCATCTTACAAGAAAAAATAAAAATGTATGATCGGCGGATGCTCACTATTAAAAAAATAGTAGCTCAGAAGCACGATTTGATAGAACGCATGCGTGACATCCAAAATTTGCAAGCACTGCGGATTATAAGCATCCATGTGTTGGATGAAATAGTAAAAATTTTACCGGAAGGGGTGTATCTCACACAGATGCGTCGTGACGGTAACAAAGTGACGCTGCAAGGCGTGAGTGAGTCTTCTGCGCGGGTTTCAGAGCTAATGCGTCATATCAAACATAATGATTGGATGCATCATCCCTTACTTGCAGAAATCAAAGCGTCGTCAAACACGGAAGATACGGATAAACGATTTACGCTGAGTTTTTGGCAGCGGGAGGTTTAAACATGTATGCATGGAATATGATATTACAACATTGTACTTTTGATAGCAGATCACAATGGCCTTGGAGCGTGCAAATAGGTATTGCTAGCCTTGTGGGAATATTGCTGAGTCTTTTCGGTTACGGGATATGGATTCAAACCGAAGTTACTTATTACCGTGGCTTACAAGTGGAAGAGAGACACTTGCATCAAGAAGTAGCAACAAAAAATCCCAAGACTGGCAATATAGAAGCTTATCAAGCGCAGCTGCAACAAATGCAGGCACAGCTGACGATTTGGATACAAAAAATGCATACTGAAAATGAAATATCGGGTGTATTAGAAGCTATTTCTATTATGGGTTCTCGTAGTGGATTAAAAGTGGATACATTTATTCCAGGAGACGAGTTATCGCAAGCACCAGTGAGAATATTGCCTATTCGCATGAAGGTGATGGGCAGCTATTATCAAATCGCGATGTTTGTAAGTCATATAGCTCAATTACCGCAAATGGTGGTGGTGCATGATTTTAATCTAAGCGTAACCGAATCTATCGCAGAAATCAGGTATGCGCGGGATCCAATATTGACGGCGCAGATTGCGCTGCGTATTTATCGATATATCTTGTGATTATACCTATGATGCTTACAACACGCAGTTTGTTTTTCTGTTTTTTAGGGGTGGTGAGCGTGGTTTATGCCACTGATAATAATATAAAAGCAGCAGATCCTCTCGAACCGCTGCCCTTATTTAAGTCTTTGCCGGCATTTCAATATCCGCTGGCTGTGCGGGAGAGTCCTTTTAGAGTTCATCCGCATTTTATGCTGCATGCCAGTCCGCTGGTATCGGAAAACGCCATGCTCGACGCGCAAACCGTGCTCGAAAATAAAATATCGACAAAATTCACGGGAAAACCACTTTCTTTGAATGTACAGAAACTTCCTATCCGAGAGGTGCTACAATTAGTAGCAGATTTCGCGGGTATTAATATGGTGGTGGCGGACTCGGTGAGTGGAGATATGAGTTTAAGCCTACAAAATATACCCTGGGATCAGGTGATGGAGATTATTTTATCGACACATGGTCTTTATAAGAGGCAAGAAGAGAATGTTATTTTTATTGCCCTTGCTTCTGAAATTGCCGCACAGGAAAAAGCGCAGTATAATAGGCAACAGATAGCCGAAGAAAACGATCCTTTACGTTTTGAGTGGATCCAAATTAAATATGCAAAAGCATCTGATTTGGCTACCATACTGATGGATAAAAATAATCGGGTGTTATCTAAGCGGGGTGCATTAACGGTCGATTCGCGAACGAATTCTTTGTGGGTGCAAGATACCCCACAACAATTCAATACCATAAAAGCTTTACTGCAGCGATTAGATATCCCGGTTAAACAAGTGCTGATTGAAGCACGTGTAGTAGATGTGACCAAAGATTTTGCAGAGGATTTAGGCGTTCGTTTTGCGGTTTCACGACCTAAAGCCTTAACAGGAACTTTAAACGAAGATAACCGAGTAGAACAGGCGCCTGGTGCTGATCGCTTTCACTTAGATTTACCAGCGATGCCTATAGGGGCGAGCCCCGCTTCTCTGGGGGTTGCTTTAGCAACGTTAGGTGATGGTGTTTTGCTTGATCTAGAATTATCTGCTTTAGAAAGCGAGGGCAAAGGGAACGTGATAGCCAGCCCCCGTTTAATGACGACCAATCAACAGACGGCCGTGATTGAATCTGGAGAAGAAATTCCTTATCAAGAAGCCACTGCGAGTGGGGCGACGGCAGTGTCTTTTAAAAAGGCAGTATTAAGCTTAAGGGTGACACCACAAATTACGCCAGATAACAAAATCATGATGGAATTAAAAATCAATCATGATATGCCATCTGCCGAGCGTTTTAATGGGGTGCCGGCTATTTTAACAAAAGAAATTGATACGAACGTTTTGGTGAATAATGGTCAAACGATTGTTTTGGGTGGTATCTATAAACAAGATAAAAATAGTACTATACAGCGTGTGCCATTCCTTGGTACCTTACCCGTGGTTGGGGCTCTGTTTCGAAGAATCCAAGATTCTGTTAAAAATGAGGAATTATTGATTTTTATTACGCCCAAGATTATCGATAGTTCTTTTTCAATAAATGAAGAACCTGTAAATCTGGGAGAGAAATGACGTAAGTTGTCTTTCTGAGCTATTCTACAAAAGGTTTTAATGCATTATGAGTATCGTAAAAGTACGCAATATTTTTTTGATTGGACCAATGGGCGCAGGTAAAAGTACGATAGGTCGTACCTTAGCTAAAATGTTAAAGCTTGCGTTTTATGATTCGGATGAAGTCATCGAGGAGCGTGCCGGTACGAATATTTCGTGGATTTTTGATGTCGAGGGAGAAGACGGTTTCCGTAAACGGGAACAAAAAGTCATCGAAGAACTCA
>JAUYSE010000068.1 GCA_030696465.1 Legionellaceae bacterium | reverse complement strand
AAGGCAGTAATAACAAGTCCGTTAATTGCTGTCCTATATCATCTCTCATCGTATCTGATGCCATACTAATATATCTAGTAAATTTACTAACAATAATTGACACATCTTCTGAAGACGCGCCGTCATACACTCTTATGATTGAATCCATTGTTTTTCCTCTACGTTTAGTAATTCATTTGCTTGGTCAGCATGAAGCCACAAACTATACCATTCCATCAATCCCCTGCGTTCCTGCTTAAAATCAGCCCTCAGATATACGCCTCGCACTCCTTGTACTTTATGCGCTAATTGAGCCTCTATAGCATCGCTTCTAAAGTTCCCTTGCTCATGCAATACACTCGAAGCCAAGGAGCGAAAACCGTGGGCAGTATGTCGATTTTTAAAGCCAGCATTATGTAAGAGCTTCCGTACACTTGCTTCACTAATAGGTTTGGTTTTCTTCAGTGCGGGTGAACTAAAGAGATAGGGTGTGAATCCAGTAATTAGCCGTAGATCTTTCAGTAAGGTCAAAACATGTGGAGTTAAAGGAACCCAATGAGGTAACCTCATTTTCATTCGCTCTGCTGGTATACTCCATTCAGCTTTTTGCAAATCAAATTCACACCACTTGGCTTCCCGTAGTTCTGTGGGTCGTGTGAATACATGCGCCAGCAACTCCATATACAACTTAACAATTTTAGTAGAGTTGGTTTTTTTAATAACTCTCATCATCTTATGAGCTTCATTTGAGCTAATAGCTGGTTGATTTATAACTCTAGGTTTAGGAATTAAAGCTTTTTTCAAACCGATGAATGGATAGTTTTCTGTAAGAGATGCTCCCACAGCAAATTCAAAGATACTTTGCAGTCTTGCACATAGTCGATGAGCCACATCGTGATGGCCTAAATCCTCATGCGTTTTAATAATACGTAATAAATCAGTTTTTGTTATTTCATCGATAGGTTTATCACCAATAAATGGTAGGATATCTCGCGACAGACTTTTGGTATGGCGATTACGTGCAAAATCTTCCCAAGTGCCTTTATATTTTTGAAACCATTGGTTAGCAACAACTCCAAAAGTCATTTTTTCCTGTTCAGAATCAAAATTATTGGATCTAGGATCAATACCTTTGTTAACCATGTTTCGATAAGCTAAAACTATATCCCGAGCTTCTGCTAAACCAATACTGCGATAATTTCCAATAGTGATTGTTTGTGGCTTTTTATCCCATTGAAAACGGAAAATAAAGACTTTATTTAGAATCTTCTTGCTTGGTCTAAGTTCTAATACTAAACCGTCACGATCAGTATGGCGTTTTTTATCACCTAGCTTTAAAGATCTGATTAGTGAATCTGACAACATGGTAAATTACCTCAACTAAGCGGTAACTTTGGAAGAACTGAATGAATAGGTAAAAACCTTACCCAAAATCTTACCCAAAGTTCTCGCGGTTATATGCGAAAAGTAACGAATAGTTGAGAAGAATTTGAGAAGAAGAAGTCGATGTTATTTAATTATTTATCAATCAGTTACGTGCTAATTTGAACCTTTGCGAACACTTGCAAAATCTATATATGGTGCCCAGGGCCGGAATCGAACCGGCATGGAGGGATAAGCTCCGAGGGATTTTAAATCCCTTGCGTCTACCTGTTTCGCCACCTGGGCATTCTTTTGGAGGCTGAGGCCGGAATTGAACCGGCGTACACGGATTTGCAGTCCGCTGCATGACCACTCTGCCACACAGCCTTTAAAAAAAAAGCGACTAAGTTGTCGCTGCATTTGGAGCGGGAAACGAGGCTCGAACTCGCGACCCCAACCTTGGCAAGGTTGTGCTCTACCACTGAGCTATTCCCGCATCTTATGAAGTGGCATTTTACTGAATTTTTAAGGAGTGTCAACTGTTTTTGTGTCTTTCTTCATAAACTCTGGCCACGCAGCATTAAGATAGATGATCATTGACCAAATAGTGAGCATGGCGGCGATATAAAGGAAAAAAATACCGAGGTTTCGCAAATCGGTATGCCCCGGATCGTAGGCGATTAAAATGAGTAATGCGAACATTTGTACGGTGGTCTTAATTTTTCCAATATAACTTACGGCGACACTTACTCGACTCCCCATTTCTGCCATCCATTCGCGTAATGCAGAAATGACAATTTCTCGACCCACAATAATTAAAGCAGGTAAGGTAATAAAATCTATATTACGAGCGCCCACTAAAAGAAGCAGAGTAGAGGATATAAGGAGTTTATCGGCCACGGGATCTAAGAAGGCCCCAAAAGAAGAACTTTGTTTGAGTTTGCGGGCCAAAAAGCCATCCAGCCAGTCCGTAAAACTGGCAAAGGCAAAAATAAGAACCGCCAAGTTCCGTGCCCAATGAAAAGGAAGATAAAATGTAATCACAAAAACAGGGATTAAGGCAATACGGGTGAAGGTTAAAATATTCGGGAGGGTGGTTAATTTACTCATGAGCAGGAGTTCCTTGAATTTTCGGGAGTAGCCATTGACTTAACGAGGGATAATCATGAAAGACGGCACAAGGTTTTGCATTAAGGAGTGAATTGAGATTTTCATAATAAATATCAATACCAAGAGAAGAGACGCGAGCGGCATGCGCCATTTCTAAGTCAGTGTTGGTGTCGCCTATCATAAGGGTTTTTTCGGGGGCTACATGATAAAATTGCATGATTTCAGAAAGCATTTGCGGATTGGGCTTGGGTTGTGTTTGTCCGGCGGTGCGAATGCAAGAAAAATAAGGCTGTAATTGAGTAATATCGAGATCGCGTTGTAAATTTTGAAAATTTTTATTGGTGGCGATGGCCAGTAAAATGCCTTGCGCGTGTAAAGTTTGAATCAGATCAGTCACCCCATCGACCAGAAATACTTGGGGGGCCACATGTGGCGTGGCCGCCTGTACATGCTCTTGTAGGAGCTGAAGTTGTTCTGGCGAAAGCGTAGGAAACAGCTTTTTGAGGAATATTTTGATTCCTGCGTTGAGATAAGGAAGCGCAGGTTCTTTTGAAAACGGCGGCAAGCCTAGTTCTTCTGCTTGTTGTTTTAAAATATGCCAAAGATGTCCATAGCTATCTCGAATGGTCCCTTCCCAATCGAACACGACTAAATGGTACATGATATTTATCTCCCGGGTGCCATGCGTAATTTTTCTAGGGTGCTGTTAAAGGGGTTGTCGAGTTCGGCTTGAAATGCATAAGGTTTATCGTCCAGTGTAAATTGTATTTGTTGTGCATGTAAATAGAGTCTGGGCATTAAATGTGAAGGTAGTGGCTCAGGATTATATTTGTTGTCGCCTAAAATGGGATGTTGGAGGTATTGTGCGTGTACTCGAATTTGATGCGTACGTCCTGTTTTAGGTTCTGCCTTCACTAAGCATGCGTTGGAAAAGTTTTCTAATAAAGTAAAATGTGTTTCGGAGGCTTTTCCGGAGCTTTGAACGGAAACAATGCGCTCTCCACCACGACCAGTTATTTTTTCAAGTGGAACATTCACCACCCGTTTTTTAGGTCCGACCCATGGATTTGCCAAAATGGCATAATAGGTTTTTTGCATTAATTTCTTTTCCAATAACTGATGCAGTGCTCGCAGCATAGATCGCTTTTTCGCAAGGAGCAAGCACCCTGAGGTATCTTTATCTAAACGATGTACTAATTCTAATTCAGTCAAAGTAGGCTTCATTTTACGTAAAGCTTCTATAATGCCTAAGGATAAGCCACTTCCCCCGTGCACTGCAATGCCCGCAGGCTTATTGATGACGATAAGCGCGTTGTCTTCATAAATGATACAGTCTTCCAAATGCTGCGCAAGACCTTCACTGACGTGAACCGTAGTGGGAGCGCTGGTTCGAATAGGGGGAATACGTAAAATATCTCCGACTTGCAATTTATCGAGCGGTTTTACCCTTTTTTTATTGATACGGATCTCACCTTTGCGGATAATGCGGTACAGATGAGAGCGGGGCACTCCTTTTAAGATACGCATTAAAAAATTATCTAAACGTTGTCCTGCTTCTGCTTCAGATATGGTACGATATTGTACGGATTCGGTCATATATTTTACACCTACGGATAAAATCATGGACTAGTTTACCTTATTTATTAGGTGAAAGTCCCGCTCCTTAGCGCAATCTGAGCCGCGCGCGTGAGCAAGTGGAGGGTTATAAAATATCCGATCCCTGATGGTCACGGCTCGGATATCCTCACAGGAATTGGATTTTCGGCGGGAGTTAGCCGCAATTTTCTCGGCATGATGCTAGCCAGGAGGCGTTAAAAATCAATGGATGATTTAAGTTATTTTGAACAAGAATCTGTGGCGCATGCCCCGATAGATAATTCTTTTATATCTATTGTAGAGCTTTTACAGTGGGATGAGTTATCACAAGATCAAATAGACAATCGGCAAACAACCTTTAAGCCCGCCTATACCAGAATAAAATTTTCAGTATGTGTACTAACAGCTTTCGCTTGGTTGTCATTCTGCACGTACTTATCAATTCCTTGGATCTACGATCTTGCCTATTACCTGACCTTGATTCCGGCGGTGATTATTGTCGCTTCCATTGCGCTTATTCCAGGGTTTATGTATATCTTTTTGATATTGAGTTATACCGTTGATCGACGCAAAGTGGGCGAACGCAAAAAAACATATCCCTTTGTTTCGATTTTGATTGCTGCTTATAATGAAGAATCCTGCATAGCGCGTACATTGGAAGGTATAAAAAATCAGGAATACCCTGCTGGTTTTGAAGTGATTTTAATTGATGATGGCTCTGGTGATAATACGGTGCAAATCGCCGAGGCGAGCAATTTAGAAAATTTAATTATCCTGCGCGCAAACCATGGTGGTAAGGCCAATGCCTTAAATTTTGGTTTAGAGCAGGCTAAAGCACGTTATATTATCACCTTAGATGCGGATACTTTACTGCTCAAAAACGCCGTTCAAGAATTAATGGATAAATTATTATCGGCCCAATATGGCACTGTGGCTTGTGCGGGTTCTATTTATGTGAGTAATGTCCAACACAATTTAATGACAAAAATTCAAACCTGGGATTATTTTCTAGCGATTGCTATGATCAAGCGATCCCAAAGCTTTTTACAAGGAACCTTAGTTGCGCAGGGTGCTTTTTCGGTGTATGAGAAAAAAGTATTAAAAGAAGTAGGGGGGTGGCCCAATATGGTGGGGGAAGACATCGTGTTAACCTGGGCTTTATTAAATAAAGGCTACTATATTGATTTTGCTGAAAAAGCAATGGCATTCACCTCTGTTCCGACGACCTACAGACAATTCTTTTTTCAACGCAGTCGATGGGCCAGAGGCTTAATAGAGGCGTTTCGACGTTATCCGGCACTTTTATTACGGCGGAGATTATCCACTTTTTATATTTATTGGAATTTAGGTTTTATTCTATTCGATAGCATATTTTTCTTTATCTTTATGCCGGGTATGGTCGCAGCACTTTTTGGAAAATATTATATTGCAGGCCCCATGACCCTGTTGGTGTTGCCCTTAGGTTTTTTGAGTAACTATATTTTTTCCTCGGGTCAAAAGAGATTATTTGTGTCTCAGGGAATTCCCGTACAAAAAAATGCATTAGGATTTTTCTTATATACCTTGTGTTATCAATACATGATGAATCCGGCGGTTATTCACGGATATGTCTCAGAGTTTTTGAGCTGGAAAAAGAGTTGGGGTACCAAATGAAACGTTGTTGGCTGATAATAATATTGCTGCTGAGTTTTTCTGCAGTGACGGTTGCGGATAACACTGAGAGTTTAGAAAAGGCATTACGGACCTCTATACAGCAAGATCCTCCAGAAAAAACCTTGATACTTTTAAAAAGCTATCCCGATAAAAAAAGTTTTTTCTATTATTTCGTCTCAGGACAGACTTTAATGGCATTGTCTGATCCAGGTTTGGCACAGACTTATTATCAAGCAGCCTATGCAACGGCAAAGAATAATGATGAAAAAATAGTGGCTTTATTTGGTCTAGAAAATAGCGCGCTCTGGTTAGAGAATTATGAGGATGCTTTAAAAGCCTATCATTCTTTATCACAATTGCCTTTAAATAGTGAAGATATAGAGATTGCCACAGCAGGTGCAGTGATTGCCAAAACAAATATGGATTATCCGCGTTCTGCTTATGCCATGTTGCCACGTCCGCCCCTATTTGCTTATCCTAAAAGTGTGATTGCTGCCACTAGAGCGGCATTAGCGGCTGGATGGGGGTATAAAGCAAAAGCAATTTGGCAGGCGAATAACGCTGTGTTAGAAAAAATTCCTGCAGGCAGTTATCTTAAAAATCAAGAAGTCGATGTGAATTGGCATTTACTACAAGAGACCGCGCCGGGCTCGGCGAATCTAGATTATTATACTATTCGCGACTCTGCTAATTTTAAAATTGAACGTAAATCGGTGTATGGCAGTTATAGAGCATTAGGAGTCAATTCAAATACTGCTGTTCTAGCGATGGATAGTAGTTATTTTTCGCCCACCCATGTGGCAAATGCCAACATGTTATTTTTAAAGCAAGATTTCTTAAATATTTGGGATAAGCTCAATCTTAATCTGGCAGCGGTGCCTACACGCGTGAATTATTATATTGACCACGAAGCCGCTTGGGATCCCTTTTTGTGGCAAACCGGAGCCACGTATTATGTGAATGATAAGTTATATTTTAATGTTTCAAATGATCGAGGCTTGGTAGAAACGCCATTAGCGTTGCAAAACAGAATTATGATAAATACCACTGAGGGATCTATTTTTGTGCATCCTTGGGCTCGATGGTATGCGCGATTTGGGGGCTTTCATGCACGCTTTACCGATACCAATAATCGAGATGGTTTCTCAACGGCAGCTATGTATCAGCTGATTAGAGAACTAGGGCTCTTTACGGAGCTTCGTTATCGACAATATCGCAATACTTTCTTTAATGATCCCAATTATTTTAGTCCGGCTAAATTAGAAGAAACCACGTTATTCTTGATATTTAAACGTCGCTTGACGCCAACGATATTTTTATTTGCAGAAGGTGGGGTAGGGAATCAGTTTATTCATTCTACGCCCGATTCTGAGGCCAGTAAGCAATCTATTTTAGCCTATGATCTCGCAATTGCTAAAAATATTGGACGCAACTCACAGTTGAAGGTGAATTATGGGTATACACAAAATGCTTTTAATAACTTTGTCGGTGCTTATGCACAAACGTATTTTGATGTAAATTTTCAGATGTTTTTTGATTAAGGGGTCGTAAAAAAATAACTTGGACACTTTTTTGCGCTCAGATGATGTTAAGATCTCATGTTACGCACCTTACGTACCGATGCTCAGAGCTCCTACGTACCGCGGCTCAGAGCTCCTACGTACCGCGGCTCAGAGCTTCCTACGTACCGCGGCTTGTCCGCGGTATCCAGAACGATGTTTATGATAGATGTAAAGCTTTATTTTTAACCAAAGATCTCTGGATTCCGCGGACAAGCCGCGGAACGTAGGCGTTTTAAGATTGAGGTAATATGAGATGTAAAATGTTCAAGTTATTTTTTTACGACTCCTAAAGATGGACTCCGTTCGACCTTGCGGGTTTTCATTAGCAGTGTATATAAGAGTATGCTATGCTTGGCTCTCTCTGTTGTGCCTGGCCATAAAGGAGGAATATTGATAAACGTTATTATAGTGGATGATCATGCCCTAGTACGTATGGGTATTCGACGTTTATTGGAAGATATGCCTGATATCACTGTGATGGCCGAAGCAGGTGGCGGAGAGTTAGCTTTAACGCTGGTGAAACAACATAAGCCAGATATTGTATTACTAGATATGAAAATGCCTGGAATGGACGGCTGGGAAGTCACCCGTCGTTTGAAAAGAACAGCACCTAAGGTGCGCGTCATTGCAGTCACAGCACTTTCAGCAGATACCCTGCCCGTACGTTTATTGCAGCTAGGGGCCATGGGGTACTTAACCAAAGAATCTGGCGCCGCCGAAATGGCCACCGCTATTCGTAAAGTGGCGCAAGGCGAACGTTATGTGAGTGTTGAAATGGCTCAAAAAATAGCCATTAATAGTGTAGATCCCCACCGACAATCCCCCTTCGATGGTTTATCAGAGCGTGAATTACAAATTACGCGTTTACTGACGAATGGGCTTACGTTACAAACCATATCTGGAATGTTATTTTTAAGTAATAAAACCGTGAGTGGCCACCGGCAACGTATTTTTGAAAAACTGCGCATTAAAACCGACGTTGAATTATTATTTATGGCTATTGAGTTTGGTTTAGTGGAATCTCCAACGTATGTCTCTGCCGGATAAGCCCGAAAACGACCCAGATTGGCCCGCGTTTCTGGCAGAATTGCCGAATGCGCCCGGTGTCTATCAAATGTTGAACGCCGCCGGCGAAATTTTATATGTCGGTAAAGCAAAGGCACTGAAAAATCGGGTAAGTTCTTATTTTCAAAAACGATTACAGTCTCCTAAAACTCAATCTTTAATGCAGCAAGTGCGAACCATCCATATTTCGGTGACCGTCAGCGAAACAGAAGCATTATTACTAGAAAATAATTTAATTAAAACATTACACCCGAAATATAATATTTTAATGCGGGATGATAAATCTTACCCCTACATTCATATTGCGCGTCAGCATGCTTTTCCTCGAATTGAAGTATCTCGTAGTAAACAAAAACCTAAAAACAGTGATTTTTTTGGTCCTTATCCTAGCGTGCAGGCTATGCACGACACTTTAGAGTGGGTGCATACTTTATTCAAACTTCGTCAATGCAGTGATCCGTTTTTTAAAAGTCGGACACGTCCTTGTTTACAATATCAAATACAGCGTTGTAGCGCACCTTGCACGGCTTATATTGATGCGGAAAGTTATGCACAGTCTGTACAGCAGGCTATAGATTTTTTGCGCGGCAAAAATACTGCAGTGTTAGCTGCTTGCAGCAAGGAGATGGATAGCTTAGTAGCGAATTTAGAGTTTGAGAAAGCGGCGGTATTGCGCGACCGAATTAGAGCTTTGCGGGCTTTACAGGAACAACAAGGCGTTGTACAAGCGCAGGGTGATGCAGATGTGATTAGCTTGTTATGGGAAGGGAGCCAGGTTGGTGTTGGACATGTGATGATTCGAGATGGTAACGTATTAATGTATCGTAGTTTTTTTCCGAAAGTTCCTTTAGAAATATTAGAGAGTCAAGACGAGATAGAGCGCTGGGAAAGTGTTTTTGAAGCATTTATTCGACACTATTATATGGACTCTGCTGACAGCATTCCTTCCTTGATTATCACCGATGCTTTGGGCGGTCGCTCGGGCAGCATATGGGCAGAAATGTTAACGGCTTTACGAGGGAAGCGCTGTGCTATTCAAACGAAAGTACAGACAAACAAATTATTATGGTTACAGTTTTGCAGGAATAATATACAGCGAGCAATGCAAAAGCAAACACAAGACGAAACGCAGATGACGCTGCGCTTTCAAGCTTTATCCAAATGGTTGGGGCGCCCGATACAGCGCATGGAATGTTTTGATGTAAGCCATACCGGCGGTGTATCAACGATTGCTTCTTGTGTTGTCTTTAATACGCAGGGGCCGATGAAATCCGCATATCGTTCTTTTCGAATTGGCGGGATTACCCCAGGCGATGATTATGCAGCATTAGAACAGGCCTTGTTGCGTCGCTTAAAACGCTTGGTTTTATTAGAGGATTTACCAGAGTTATTGGTCATTGATGGCGGCAAGGGGCAAGTGCGAGTCGCATTACAGGTATTAGCGACGTTACAAATAGAGGGCGTTTCTGTGGTGGGGATTGCCAAAGGACCTGAGCGTAAAGCAGGTTGTGAGCGTTTGATCCGAGAAGATTTAGTCGAGCAATCGTTACCACCGAATTCCGCAGCCTTTCACTTATTACAGCAGATTCGTGATGAAGCCCATCGTTTTGCGATTGGAGCGCATCGTAAAAGCCGGCAAAAACAGAGTCTACATTCACGCTTAGAAGATATTCCTGGGGTGGGGGCATTACGTCGAAGGGCCTTGCTCAAGCATTTTGCGGGGATGCAAGGTTTAAAAAAGGCATCCGTGGATGAGTTGAGCAAAGTGCCAGGGATTAGCCGCTCTTTAGCTGAGCGGATTTATGAGTCTTTAGAGTAAACCCTCTCATTTTGCAGTCTAAAGTACCCATCAATTTTCGGACTAAAGTAATCACTTTTTTAGTAGGGGGTGTTGATAATTGGCTCCCAATGCCTACAGGTTCCCAATGCCTACGTGCCGTGGTCGAAGGTCCATACTCTTATACATAAGTGCACCCACAGCTGTTGTCGTCCCGGGATTTAGGGCTGCTTGGCGAGCGCGCGAGCCTTAGCAGGCCCTTAATGCCCGGGATCTATTCATAAATGAGCACTGGGCCACTCATCATAGAGGGATAGCATATAGTTTTTTCAAAGAGGTGCTGTTTATTGCAAGAGCTTCATTTATCAAACCGGCTGGATGATAGTTGTTTGCTTCAAATACAGTTTTCCAATCGATGGTTTTGCTCATCCACATGATTACACTCCTGGGTTATGTAAATCCAATGGGCGGTAGATCATTCTCATTGGCCAGTGTTGATGAAGCATTAAGCGTAACAGGCGAAGAAGCGCCATACATGGTTGCTTTTACTCCGCTAATATTAGGTGCTCCTGACGTGCCTTGAGGCTCAACGGTTTGTGTTTTAGGTGCTTCTTGTGATGCCGTTGTCTGCAGCGTTTGCTCTATAAGGGGCTTTAATGAAGTATAGTCTGGATTTTCTAGCATTGCAGATAATACATGGTTTTTAATCATATTGTCTATGTCTTTAACTTTTACCTTAAAGTTATTTTCTATGGTGGTAATCAGTGCGGTCAATTGGACCGAAAATGCTAATTCTTTGTTTTGATCATTTGAAATGAGATCTATTACTGCAGTTGTAAAATGCTGAGAAATAAGCGTCAGGACACGGTCATTACCAACATCTAATATGATCTCTAGTTTTTCTTTTTTTCTTTTCGCTATCTTAATTTCTTCTTGTCGGATACTTTCTTGTAATCTGACAGTGTCCTCTTGCAATTCGATGTTTTTTTCTTGTTTCTTTTTCTTCTCTGCATTCAGAAATGTAGTCTTTCTTCGTAAATCTTGACTCAGTTGTCGTTGAGAATAATAGGTCATACGTGTTGCTTCATCATCAGTTTCATGTGGGTATAAATGATGTTCAAAAAGGGATTCTTTTGTTTCTCTATTTAAGTCTACTCCTGGGATAAGATTGGTACGCACATAGTCTTTTTTTATTTGTAATACAGACAGCGTTAATGCGTTTGGAGGTTCGTTCACAAAATCGATAGCATACTCCACAATCTCGTTGGGAGCAGGAGCGGCTTCTCCAGTTGGAATAGGTGTATCAGTAGTCTCTTTGGTGTTTGGTTTTTGAGACGCATCTGGCACCGCTAGTTTAGCCCATTGGCCTAATTCCCATGCTTTCTGAAACCGCTCAGCTCGTGCACGTAATTCATTCAGTTGTTGAGTGCAGTATTGAGCAATAAGGGGTACTTTGGCTTTTTTATCAGCATGGACTTTCAATAATAAATCTCTAGATTTTTGAACATAATCAGGGGTTTTTGAGACAATATCATCGGTGAGAGTAAAGGTCTTAGCCATATTATATTCTTTAAAACATTGAATGTTTGTATTGCGTTGATTCATTTCATGCGCAATCATTTTTTCCGTGTCTTGAGAACCATAGCAAGTATGCTCCACCCAATCGATATGATAAAGCGCTTCAGTTTCTGGCCCATGTAGGAGTTTTAATGTTTCATTTGCTTCTTTTATGAGTGTATAAACATGAGTAAGAGGCTCCACAGGAATATTGGAGGGGCTTTGTTGAGGTTTGGATGGTGTCACCTCGTCATCAATATCATCTAAAGAGGTTTTAGGGTTCTCATGCGGGGGTATTTTTACCTCTGCACTGGTTTCCTCTTGCGTCAGCGCAGGGGTATTTAAAAACGCTTCTGCTATTGCAAAAAAAGCCATTTGTTCTTCTTTGATGCATTGTTCTAGCTTTAGTAGCGCAGTATCTAAAGTACCTATTTCTTGTAAATAGGTAAGAGATTTTCGCGCTTCTTTTTCATATTGCACGCGTATCTTATAAGCCCCTTCGCTCAACGCACGCAGACGCAGACAGTTTTCTTTATAAGCATTTAAATAATTCTGTAAAAATGCTTCTTGATTATCGAAGGGGGCCACTAAAACTTTTTTACATGCGAAGCGCGCTTGATGTTGAAGTTTTTCAAAATCTTTCTGTAATTTTTCTATAATGAAAGGAATTTGCTTGGATTGTAGCGCCTGTGCTTTCATTTCTAGTTTGACGAGTATACTGGTGAAAACTTCCTTAAAAAAATAAGAAGATTGCGCATAATTAGTTTCTCCTTCTTTGTACCAATTACTTAATAAAGACGGTAATGCGCTGGTATTTACGTCCTCAACAGGAGGTTTTTTTTCTGTAGATGCTGGGGTGGTTTTAGTATTTTTTGAGGGTTGGGCGGGGAGCTCTTCGCTTCCCTCAGAAGCAGTTGAAGTCGTATCGGAAGCCGTCGTCTGTGCAGACAGAGGCGGCACTTTTACAGACAGTTCTTTTAATAAGGTATGAAAATCATCTGCTAGGGCTTCATAATCTCCCGTTTTAAAGGATATTTTCTGTTTAAAAAGGATTCGAAGCTTTTCAATACATAGGTTAATCCATGCAATAAAGCGCGCTTTAAAGCTTTGTTGTATGGGAAGGAATATGCTGGCGTCGGCATCAAGTGATAGCCGTTGTAGGCGCTTTAAAGTGTCTAATTGTGCTCGTAAGAAAGAGGGGGTAAGCTCATCACCGACTTTTGCTGTCTTTAAGGTGTTTACTTCTATCTCAACACAAGCAACGCTTAACGCTAAATAGAGTGGTTTGATTTCTTCTTTCTCAACTAGATAAGGTGAAGTAGCATGTGTTAAAGGGGTGAGTCTGGTGATTAGAATATGTTTAAAAATATTGAGGAACAGGGCTAGGCTTTCTTCTTTGTTTTTTAAGGAACTATCATTGTTTAAATAATGACAGAGAGCGTCTACTTCTTTCTCGAATGGTGCATAAGCGGCTAATTTTTTGCGGGCAATGGCATATAGTTGTTTTAAAGAGGTGCTGTTTATTGCAAGAGCTTCATTTATCAAACCGGCTGGATGATAGTTGTCTGCTTCAAATACAGTTTTCCAATCGATGGTATCTGCCCCCAAAGACTGAGTTGGGGCTTGTCCAAATTGTTTTGAAATTTTAAACATAACTATTCTCCGGGGTTATTTACATCCAGCAGTGGATACTGAGGTTGAAGTCACTGCTGATTTTGGTGCCACAGATAGCGGTTGTGTTGGCTGAAAAAAAGCTCCCTTTGAGCCGCTTATTGTTGGAGGCTCGGGTGCTTGTTGTGCTGTTGGCTCTGTCGCCGGCAAAGCTTGCTCTATAAGTGTCTTTAATGAAGTATAGTCTGAATTTTCTAGCATTGCAGATAAAACATGGTTTTTAATCATGTTGTCTATGTCTTTAACTTTCACTTTGAAGCTGTTTTCTATGATAGTAATCAGTGCGGTCAATTGGCTTAAAAATACTAGCGCTTTGTTTTCATTGTCTAAAATAAAACTTATTGTTTTAGCAGTAAAGTGTTGGGAAATTAGAGTTAAGATACGATCATT
>JAUYSE010000087.1 GCA_030696465.1 Legionellaceae bacterium | reverse complement strand
TCCCTCCCTCCCAATTTAGAAGGTTCATTAAAGAAGCCGCGTCTACTTTTAAAAAACGCATTTTCAACTCTTCTAAAAAGGGCAGTGAAATAGCGCTCAATACCCCTTCATGAAGACCATTACATTCACTAATATCTAATTTTTTCAGCTGCTTTGCGCTGCTCAATAAACTTTGCAGTAATTCAATCGTCAGATCAGACTTCGGTAGCGCCAGCTCCTCCAAGAAGGGATAATGATGATCTTTCAATACCGCAGGTAAATTGTGCATTACCTGAGCACTTATTTTTTTTAGATGGGTTGCCGTATCAAAAATCTTTTGAAAATACGCGGCATCGCAAATTTCATTGCGAGTAGATAGCTCAAAATCCTCTAATAAAGGTACATTTACCTCCTTAAAACTATCTGTTGATATCCCTTCTAATAGTCCTTCCATCGATAATTTTTTCAATTTTTTTGTACTGATTAACATCTCTGCCAAAGTGCTCATATCCCTCAGGCCTTTTACAATCAACTCCTCTAAATTCGGACATTGTAGACCATTGAGCGCATCTGAAACTTGAAAGCCCGCATCCACTTTTAACCCTTTTAGCTGCGACGCATGCTGTATAATCGAGCGAAAATTTTTTGCATCTAAATAGGCGGCGTCAAAGCGCTCTAATCCAGAGAAATCATAGTTTTCTGACGCATTAACACCCCACTTACAATGATGTAGTGTTAACGATTTAAGATATTGTGGGTTTTTTAAAAAAGTGAAAATATCTTCTGGTATATCTAATTTTCTTAGGCGCAGATCTTCTAAATATTCACTATCTTTCAATAAAGGCGAGATTGATAATGTTCGATTAACTCCATAAAGAGACCCACCAAGAGATAATTTTCGCAGTAATGACAATTTAATATCGCCTGGAAACTCCTCCGAGATATTGAGGCAACCCATTAAGTTTAAACGCTGAATTTTTGCCGCATGCAAAAGCAGCAACTGTGCTAAAGAAGCGGAACTCAGCATAGAGTTTTCTAAATCAATGTTTTCAAAAGGATCGAGGAACAACCAATCACTGGCATCACCGGCCATCAACGTTCTTATTTTTTGAGCACCTAAAACTAAAACTTCATCCGCATTCAACCCATAGGTCTGAATCGCTTTCTGCGCTAACGCATCATTCGATAAAAATAAATTATCAAATGGTAACTCTAGATCGACAGCTTTTTTATATTTTTTATAAACCTCCGGTCTGGGAAAAAATCCGTCTATCTCATCCATTTTTTTCAGTTGCCCTTCGCTATACTCATAGATAGTAAAACCTTCTTTCCACAGACTCCACAAACGATATTGAACTATATCGGCCTCGTTAGCATTTGCAAAAAAATCTGAGGTCAAATTCACCACTAAGGTTTTCTTTTTTTGAATACTGGATTCCATCGGGGTTTTGAAACAAGGCTTATTTTGTCTTAAGCGCACAGGATCGATAATATGGCTCGGCGTTTTGCTATAACTCGCTTCGCTGATAAATGAAGAATAGTAGTATCCGTCTTTGTATCCCATAATAATTTTTAAATTTAGCGGTAATTTATTACAGTATAGCTCTTTTATGAACCAATTATAAGTAAAATTAGCATAATCTATCCGAGCCGCGAACCGTGAGGGAGCGGAGCAATTTAAATATATAAAACTTCTCCGCTCCCTCACGGTCATGGCTCGGATATTCTTTGAAAGGTCGCGGCTCGAATTTTATTTAAAGGTTAAGACCACTTCCGTGCCCTGACCTAGATGACTGTGAATATCCAACTTCGCCGCATGCAAATCCATAATAGACTTCACAATAGCCAAACCAAGGCCTAAGCCTTCGGTTTCTTCACGCGATGATCGCGCACTATCTGTACGATAAAACCGTTGACACAAGCGTGATAAATGAGCCGCTTCAATACCCGCCCCATTATCCTTCACTACCAATCGCGTGGAAAAACCTATGTCCGACTCTATCTTCACCAGAATAACCCCATCCACCCCCGTATGCTGTAAAGCATTCGCAATCAAGTTACTTAATACGCGTTGCATTAATACCGGATCTACGGTTATCAACGACTCTCCTTCACAAGACAAGGTAATTTTTTTCTCATCGGCCCACGCTTGATAATATTCAAATATTTTAAAAACAAGCGCTTGTGCGGACAATGTTTCCTGATGCAAGGGAATTTGTCCCTGTTCAAATTTTGCAATAAACAAAAGCTGATTCACTAGCGCAGACAGCTGATCAAATTCAGTCATATAGGAAACCAACAAATCTTGACTAGAAGCAGGCAAACTCGGTTTAGAAAGTTCTAGTTCCGTCATTTGCTTTAAATGATGAATAGGATGACGCAGTTCATGTGCAATATCCGCAGAAAATTGCGACAACTGAATAAAAGCTTGCTCTAGGCGATCGAGCATATGATTAAAACGTTCCCCCAAACGCGTTAATTCAACCGGCCAATCAGCTAGGTTTAAACGCGCATCGAGGGCCTCTATAGAAATATGCGCCATTTTTTCTTCAAGTTCTTGAATTTTATGTAAGCCTCGTCTGGCGATGAGCTGCCCTAACAGCATCGTACTGATAGAAGCAAATAAAACCAAGATAATCAGTTGCTTGAAACACTCCACCGTTAAGTTTGTTCGACTCACCATATCCAGCTGCGAGAAAAAATGATTGAAGGTGGGGTAAAAAAACAAAGCAACGACGATTAACAAACCCATCGTAGATAAGGCATACAAGCACATTAATTTCTGTACCAAAGACATCACTTGGCGATTGGGCTGTTTAACGGACTTCCATAACATAACCAATCCCCCGAACCGTGTGTATTAATGTTCTCTCTGCCTGCATATCCACTTTGTCGCGTAAGCGTTTGACTGCCACATCAATCGCATTGGTATTCGAGTCGAAATGAATATCCCATACTTGCTCTGCAATATAAGTTCTCGTCAGTGGCTGACCAATTTTATTGGCAAACAAGCTCAGTAACATAAATTCTTTTGCGGTCAACGATAATACGCGTCCCGCACGTGTCGCGCGGTACTTATCTTGATCAATTAACAAATCAGCGACCAGTAACACTCTTGATGCTGGTGCCTGCGTTCGACGAACGATGGTCTGTAAACGAGCTAATAGCTCTGAAAAAGCAAAGGGTTTAATTAAATAATCATCAGCACCCAGCTCTAAACCTTTTACTCGATCTTGCACGCTATCATGAGCCGTTAAAAACAATACGGGCGTTTTAATATTATTTTGGCGGATTTTTTGAATCAGCTCCCAGCCATTTATCACAGGCATCATCACATCAAAAATCATGACATCATAGGGATGATTTAAGGCAAGGTGTAAACCCTCTTGGCCGTCAGCCGCTATTTCAGGAGTAAAACCATGTTCCTTTAAGCCTTTGTATAAATAGCCTGCGGCAGTAGAGTTATCTTCTACAATTAAGATACGCATGATTAATTCTGTCAAAAACAATTATAAAATGGTATCATTTTGTGCAAAACAAAGCAATTATTAACCAGGTTTATGACAAATTTGTAATCTTTCTGTCATGAAACCTTAATGATCTCGTTTATATACTACACTTACTTTTAATTACTCGAGCATTTTGTACATGAGAAAATACGCAGTAAAAAACCCAACAATACCCTCTTTTATGCAAGCACTGGCCTGTGTTTCAGGGATGTTTGTTATCGTTTTTTTGAGCTTATTTCGCTTGCACATTGAACTGCATAGCGTGATGCTCATGAGTATTATTTGGGTCATTTTTCACGCTTACTACCTGGATAAAAACCTTCTCCGTTTACAAACAAGCATGAAACTAGGGATCCAAAAATCACTCTCTGTATTTCTAATTTTCATCCTCATCGGCGCAGTGATTGCTGCATTTACAGCCTCTGGCGCAATCCCCACTTTAATTTATTATGGTTTAAATTTCATCTCACCCAATGCGTTTCTCTCGATTTCTATGATTTTATGCAGCGTGATGTCGCTTGCGATTGGCACCTGTTGGGGTACGATTGGTACCATGGGTATTGCGTTAATGGGGGTCGCCACTCTATTTCATATTCCACTACCCATGGCCGCAGGCGCTATTGTGTCAGGGGCCTATTTCGGCGATAAGTTTTCCCCCATTTCGGACACGACCATTCTTTCAGCGCTGACCACCCAAACGAATCTCTATAAACATATTCAAGGTATGAGTTACAGTATTATTCCGGCCTATTTAATCACTTTATCTTTATTTTTCTTTCTTGATTATCAGAATGATAGCCTCTCGACCCATGCACTCAGTGATCTGACTGCGGTGCAACACATAATCACTCAGCATTTTCATGTAGATCTCATTACCCTTCTTCCTATGCTCATTATGTTGGCGATGAACATTAAAAAACAAGCGGCAGAAATTTCCATGATCGCCTCCATTGTGGTCGCTTTAATCCTTGCCATCAATGTACAGCATCTCAGTTTCATGGAGAGCCTGCATATTTTATTTTCTGGCCCAAGCTTACATGACACAGGCTCTATCATTTTAGATGGTATTTTACGTCATGGTGGCATACAAAGCATGTTAAGTTCTTTATCGTTGACACTGCTTATTTTGGCGTTAGGGGGAATATTAGAACATTACGGATTCATTAGTGTTTTATTCACTACCTTTATTAAATCATTAAAAAACCCACTCTCTTTGGTATTTACTACGCTCTGGACTTGCGTTGTCTGCAATATACTCATGGGAGAAGCGTATTTAAGTATTATTTTAACCAGTCGTATTTTTAAAAGTGCCTATCAGCGGATGAATTTAGATAGCTGCATCCTCTCTAAAGCCATTGAAGAAGGCTGCACCTTTTCAACCCCCCTTATTCCATGGACAACCTCTGGAGCCTTTATCAGCGCAACCCTAGGGATTAATGCAGCGGATTACATGATGTGGAGCCTTTTCAACTGGATAGCACCCTTAGTGTTTCTGATCTTTGTCGCCGCGAATTTCTTTGGAATTAAATTTTATCAACCCCCTCCACCATTACCGGAGCCATTAAGGGGTTAAGGGAAAATCAATGGGGTCAGAGTCGATTGATTCTGCTGTTTAATTTTTACTGGGAATACCATGTCCGATAACTTATTCAATATTCGACAACTACCAAAAAGTCTTTTAAAAATGCTCGATAAACTAATTGTGAATCGAATAGGCTCCAAGCCCAATGCAACCATGATTACCAGAGATATTGTCGGCTTTATCTCAGCACAAAAAAAATATCAACTCGTACTGCAAGAAAAGACCAAAAGCGCAGCTATCGGTTTGCACCCAATAGAAAGTGAGCATGTAGATTATCCCTCAAAAACACCAGAAAACCTTCAGGAAATACCGCCAAGCGCTTTACTCACTGGAGAATGGCTGCATCAAGAAACCCATTGTAATCCTGAGGCCAATATTTTAGGCGGAATGGGGCAACTTATCCTCCAAAACGAGACTTGTCATATCCCAGTGATTGAAGCCACCCCAACGCATCTCGCCTACTATAATGCTTACTTAATTCCAATCGGCGGGATACTCCAATTTGAAACGCAACATGATTTACCCATTACCAAAGTATGGATTGGCGAAAATTATGTACAACACTACTTATCAGAAGAAAAACACGGCGGTGGTGAATATATTGAATACCATGATCAGCCACATTTATGGGCACCACAATCGCCAGACTGCAGCGGTCATATTCTATTGGGCCACCAAGAACATCATCAATTTTATCTCACCGGCTTTAAAATCCCCTTTGGCTATGCAGTATATATGAGCCCTTACACCCTACACTCAGATGCCTATTTAATTGGAGAACATCTGGTGGTTTATACCGTTACCGATGATTACTCTACCGCCTTAATTATGAATCAGCATCAAAAGCCTCATGCGCTGCACTTTGAGAAATCAATGGGGTCAGAGTCGATTGATTTACAGCCCCAACCAACGAATAAATTGATTGCTTAGTTTAAGCCGTACCAGTGGTCTAGTATCAAAATAAACCGTATAGCTATCGACTGGCGCTTCTATCGTATTAGAGGCCAAACGACTGGACTTCACTTCTTTGATTTTTCCAAAGGCTACTATTTTCATTTGCGTTTCATAGTAGCCACGTGACATTTTAATTTCAGGAACTACGAAGTATACCGTTTTTAGATCCTTCGTATGCTCAGGATTACCTATCATGTGATCAAGTTCGGAGCCACTCAAAGCAATATATTCTTCCGCATTAATTTGACGTCGTAACATACGTCCTAAAGGCACCTGTGTTTGAAAAATACGTTTATAATTATCCGCAGAAATAACCAAGATAGGTTCATTTTCTTCATGCCTATTATTTTTATTCAAATCCGCAAACAGAATACTATCACGTGATTCATTTTCTTTGATATCGGTGGTTTTTGAAAATGCCGCTGTATTTTGATTGAGGGCTAAATTCTCACAATTTAAAAATTTGGAAGTTGCTAACCAACGATCACTGGGATAATAAACCACAAATAAAGACTGCCCTTTAATAGTGTTAATAATAGACGCCGTCAAATTTAAAGGAACCGCCGGACATCCCCAGCTGCGACCAGCCCTCCCATATTTTTTAATAAAATCTTCATTCACATACCAACCCCCATGCATCACCACATAGCGATTAAAGGCATTGTCGTTAAAGCCTCGTTCTAAACCATTTAATCTCAATGACAAACCATCTCGGCCATAATAAGTGTCTGCTGCAGTATAAACACCAATGCTACTGGCCTTACTATCATATACATTGGAAAAAGAGGTGGATAATAGAGTCCCTGATTTGATGCCATGAGAGACATACGTGTTAAATAAGAGCTTTTGGTTTTGTAAATCAAAAACCCATAAACGTTTCTCACTGGAAGGAAGTGAATAATCAATAACGGTTAAAATATTATTATGCGCCACATTGTTTTTTTCGGAGCACTTTAAGGTGGATAATACTTTATGGATAACTTCTACATTTAAGGTTGGAGCCTCTTTCTGTAAACTAATTTGTAAAGGATCAACGGGCTCAGTGCTGCTTTGTGTAAACACTTGGTTTGTGCTGGCTTCCGCGCGATAAATAGGAGGATGCGGTTTGTAAATTTTTTCTTTGGCTATCTCTAGAGGACTGAACACAATAAACGCAACAATCAAAACAAGTGCTACTATCCATAGCAACTTCTTTTTCATAATAGTTCCTTGATGCGGTGTGTGACTTCATCACACACGGTATGTTTAAATTCTCAAGTCTCCCTTATCAAATATAGTCCATGATTGATAAATATTCCTCTGAGTCATTCACCTTACGCACCCACAAGTGTAAATAAGCATTCCCGCGCAGCACAAAGCGAGAGCGGGTGACGATGAAGGGGGGGGGCCCGTCCGCGCGCAGGCTTTTGCGAGCACGGCGGGGTCCGCAATCGGCAGGCCCCCCTTTCTAATCTACAAAAAGCGGCAGCTATTCCCGCCTAACCCCAAAACTCTGCCAAACAAGGCATCCGATAAAATCCTTTTCGCAAACCTTCACAGCGCAG
>JAUYSE010000010.1 GCA_030696465.1 Legionellaceae bacterium | reverse complement strand
GCTTTTGCTTGTAAAAGAAGTATCCGCTAACTGTAGCGTTTGCCAACGATTTTGGAAAAAAAATTCCAAATTTTCATACTGGAACAAATTATCATCAGGCTCGGCAAAAGAATGGATAGTGATAAGCCCTTTTATACCATGCGGCTTACCAAATCGACCTATGATTACCCAGTCTGCTCGAGAAATTATTTTATGCGGCTGCATGCGCTTTTAAAAATTCCTTGCAGAGCTCTTGTACGCGTGAAGATAATTGCGCACCAACTCCTTGCCAGTAATTTAATCTTTCGATCTCAATGTGCAGGCGTACTTCTTGACCTTTTGCAATTGGATTGAAGTAGCCAACAGGCTCAATATAACCACTGTCTCTTGGTTTACGGCTGTCGGTAACGACGATGCGGTAAAAAGGACGGCCTTTTGCACCAAAGCGTGCTAAACGGATAACGACCATGAATTGCCTCTCTGAAAAATGTTGCCTATTATAGGTGAAATAAAACGTGAATGGAAGTCTATTTTTGTTGTTCTTTCGACAAGAGGTCGGATATCGCTGAAAAATTCCCCGGCATGCCTTTTAACAAGCCCATTCCACGCATCAAATTTTTAGCTGCGCCTGGCTTTGCATATTTTTGCATCATTTTTTGCATTTGTTCAAATTGCTTTAACACGCGATTGACCTCTTGAATACTTGTACCCGAACCATTGGCAATCCGTATTTTACGAGAACCAATAATGATTTTTGGAAATTTACGCTCTTTTTTGGTCATAGAATTAATAATGGCAATTGTTTTTTGGGCTTGTTTTTCTGCAAGGTGATCAGGCATTTTTGCAGCCATACTACTCATGCCGAGTTTACTCATAATGCTTCCCATGCCGCCCATACGTCCAAGTTGTTCCATTTGTTCTTTGACATCATTGAGATTAAAGGGTTTGCCTTTGCTCAGTTTTTTAGTGAGTTTTTCCCGAGATTTTTGATCAACTTTACGTTCTACTTCCTCAATGAGCGATAAAATGTCGCCCATACCGAGCATGCGTGATGCAATACGCTCTGGATGAAAAGGCTCTATTGCGTCTAATTTTTCGCCGAAGCCTAAATATTTGATAGGTTGGCCGGTGATATATTTAACAGAGAGGGCAGCACCTGCGCGTGCATCGCCATCTGTTTTGGTCAGAATGATACCGGTGAGGGGCAGTGCTTCGTGGAATGCCTTTGCCGTATTGGCAGCATCTTGACCAGTCATGCTATCCACGACAAAAAGCGTTTCTATAGGTTGTACCGCATTATGGATGTCTTTAATTTCAGACATCATCGATTCATCCACATGTAATCGACCGGCTGTATCTAAAATGACAAGTTCATAATAGTGTTTTTTGGCGTATTCTAAGCCAGCTTTAGCGATGTGTACTGGGCGGTTCTCGGTTCCAGCTTCAAAAAAATCGACCTCAACTTGCTGAGATAAAAGTCGCAGTTGTTCTATCGCTGCAGGACGATAGGTATCCGCACTGATCATAAGAATTTTTTTGTGTAGTGTTTCTTTTATGTGGCGCGCTAATTTAGCTGCAGTGGTGGTTTTTCCCGAGCCTTGTAAGCCTGCCAGTAAAAAAACTGCTGGAGGTTGTGTTTTGAAACTCAGTTCCGCATGCGTTGAGCCCATGAGTGCGACTAACTCATTATGGACTAATTTAATAAAAACTTGTGCAGGATTCAGTGCGGGATCAACGTCTTGTCCTAAAGCTTTTTCTTTAATGTCGCTGAGCACCGATTGGATAACGGGGAGAGCCGCATCCGCTTCTAATAAAGAGATACGGATTTCACGCAGCGCCTCCTGGATGTTGTCTTCTGTTAGTTTAGACTGGCCACGTAACTTTTGAAAAGTACGGCTTAAACGTTCAGTGAGTGCGTCAAACATAAAATTCTCTTATTACGAAAAAGACGTCATTATACACCGAGGGAGTCTTCCTAGTAAATTCATAAATTATATACGAATAACTATGTGTTTTTTGTCTCTACGAATTGCGTAAGATGGGGTATTTAGAGGATTAACCGGGGATTTACAGATATTTTGTTATGCCGGGAAGAGGACTCGAACCTCCACGGGGTTGCCCCCACTAGTACCTGAAACTAGCGTGTCTACCAATTCCACCATCTCGGCTTATCGGCGGTTACGATACGCGTTCTCTCTATATATTGTCAATATTTTTGTCCGGTTTTTCTTGAAAAATCAGAAGTGAATTGCTTGTCAGATTAAAATCAGGGAATGGTTTATCAGAAAGCCTTTCCTCTCTTGAAATAATTGGATGCTAATGCATGCGGAAATGTAATTGTTTGCTACACTTAAAATAAGAAGAGTATGTTGGTAGGGAGAGAGAGAAAAGTTATTTTTAGTCTGTTCTTAAGTGTTAGGAGGATAGAGTCATGACTAATTTAATTTTACATGCCAGTGATGTGGGGCAGTGGTATACCTTAGTGCATGAGGCTCAGTCATTAAGCAACCATTGTTTGCCTGAAAATACAGAAAGTTATTTAGTATTTTTACTGATGCGTTCTTCTCATAATCCTACCTGGACAGAAGGGGTAATTGGCGTCGAGTTTTTGGATGCTTTACACTCGGTTGGTCGAGCATTACAAGTTGCGCGTTTGAAGGAAGTGGGAGACAAGAGCTTATTATTTTGTGGTTTGTTTCCGGTTAAGGCTGAAAAGAAAGTGAGTTTGCGTTATTTTCAAGAGATAGGAAAAACAGCCTATCTAGCTGCGAGTCGTCGAGATGAAGAGAGTCAGAGTGATTTACTGAGTGATCTGGGTCAAAATTTTTTAATTTTGCAGGATATTTTACAAGCAACGCGCCACGTGAGGGCGCTGCCTAAAATAAACGATATGTGGGTTTCCGATAACAGCCCACATCAATCAAGTTGATCTGGGATACAGGGATTTTTATCCCGCAGTGGTTAGCGTGACTTCTGCTGGGCCATTAATGGTGAGGCTGTATCCATTATTGGTAATGCTGGCAGGGGTGATTTCTCCGGAAGCTAAATTCAAAGTAACCATGCCGAGATCCACTGGATGAGTAGTGTTGGTTTCCATTTTGATCAGCGCTTGGCACGTGTTGTTTACAATGTGTTTTTGACAGGATAGTTTAACGAGACCCCAAAATACTTTGTTGTCGCTATGGGACTTACTTGGATGAACAGAAGGGATGCTACCGGCAATGTAGGCGTTAGATTCAACATCGGTAGTGTTATGAATGATAAGATGAGTAGGAGCTGCAATGGCTGCGCCATAAGATAGACTTAATCCTGAGAGGACCGTCATTAAGTATTTTTTCCACATAGAGGAACTCCACAAAAATAAACGTCGGAGCACAGTATAAAACTAAAATGAAGAAATGTATAATTTTTTGAACTATATATACAAGGAATTTCCGCCTGATTATATTAGTGG
>JAUYSE010000042.1 GCA_030696465.1 Legionellaceae bacterium | reverse complement strand
TTGAGGGTAATTCGTAGTAGGATTTTCCCGGCATCAAGTAACCATCTGAATAAAAGGTGCTCGGCTCTTGTTTCCACCTGCCACCGTCTTGTGAAAATAATATAGATTCTAATGTAGCAGGGATGATTTGGTCGAAACGTCCTTGCGTTATAGAGGCAAGAAGTCGTAGTTTACGCAGGCTGTCTTCAAAATATTGATACTGGTGCTCGCGAACCTCGAGGGATGGTTTACAGGTCTTTACGAGCACTACTGCCAAAGACACATATAAGTGAGAGATATCGGCATATAATTGTTTTTGGCTTAACCAGGTTAAGCGTGCGACTAAAGTTTCTAAAGCAAGAAAGGCGGGATTAAAATCATCTATGCCAAAACAGTCTAGTTTTTGTCTTTTAGCGTAAATCTTTATCGAATAATCGGATAGAAACGTGAACCACTGGAGAACCGTATCGGTGGGAAGTGTTTGATTTATAATTGGGGCTTGTTGCAGGAAATGATATAGTTTCTCACAAAAAGAAGACCAAGTTTTGATCTGCTCCATATCTTTTTTGTCATGCGTTATACCGAAAAATTCTTGTACCTTAGGCGCTAATTCGGCTAATTTTCCTTCGCGTAACATGAATCTGGCAATGAGTACTATATAATGTTTAGGGAGTGTTGATTTTTTGAGGGCTAAAAAGGCCTGGCATTGTGGGTTTGTCGGAATAGTAAAGGCGCTATTATGAGAGGTTTTTTGAGTAGAGAGGAATAAACCAGCTTTGAGCAGGGGTGAGGGAGTATTGAGTAATTCTTGCAGCAAATGAATAGGATAATGCTTACGCCATTCTGCAGGATCATATAACAATGCCTGTAGCCACTCTTGTAATACAGGTAGCGAGTAATAGGTCTTTTGTGTTTTTGCGCATTGAATCAGTAGACCTAAAACTTGTCCAAGCTCATTGTAGTAGCGTTTGTTGTGGATTTTGATAAGCACATCTATAAAATTTTCTATAGAAAATCCTTGACTGGCATGCGGTATTGCAACCTGCGTAAGAAACTTTTCAAATAAAGAGAGATTTAAAGAAAAGTAGGGGATATATTGCATTCTTTCTTGAAAAACAAAAAAATAATCATCAATTTCTTGAGAGGGTGCCGCAGTAAAACCCGGTAGTTTGTTTTGTTCTGCACTTAAGAGTCTCAAAGCAGCGGGAGTATCTAACGTTTGGAGTGCCGTGAGGGGCGTTTTTGATAATGCCTCAATAAGGCTTGGGAGATATTGAAAATAAATCGGCCATACTTGTGCAGTAATGGGGTTATCTAAAGAAATAAGATGGCTTAACCATAGAATCAGATTTTGTTTAGAGGGGTCTTGACACTGATTTTTTAACGCCTCGAGTGTGGCATGTGATTGAGAAAACGCTTTTAAACTATTCACGGTGTGTTTTAGAAAAAAGCTTATAAAAATTAAACGAGAGCCGGCGAGACGTTCGATGCTGGGTGCTTCAGCGCCTTCCCACTGTTGAAACCAATAATTCATCATTAATTTTGCGCGCTTATATCGCGCTTGGAATTGAGACAGTTTATGTGCCAGATAGTGAAAGGTGATAGTTTTTTCTGCGAGTAGGTCTTCAGGCAGTAGATCACTGTCTAGTATCGGCTTATAAGATGTTCTGTGGGGATTATTGCTATATTTAAACTCGAGGAGAAACAGCTCCGGATCGCCGAAATAGGAGATGCCTTCGTACACTATTGCATAAAGAATACCATTATGATGCCACGCATATTGATGTAAGTTATCTAAAATAAATTGTTGAATAACTTTAACGTCTTCCGCGGTGGCAATGGTATTGGCAGCGATGCATGTTAAAACAGAATACACTCGACTTAACCAAACTTGCGCATGAAGCTGACGGTTACATTGTTGCAAGTAGTAAAACATTTTTTCCAATACTTGAGACGACAAACATAGCTGTTGTTTATCCAAGTATTGAAAAAAATATAAACAAGATCGCCATAAGGCCGCATAACGTAAATGATGGACAGCATCCCCATGCGCATCGACTAACCTCCACCAAAATTCACTGTGTAGTGGTCGCTGGTTTAATACACATAAACTTTCAACGACGGCATTAACCTCTTCTTTATATAAATGCTCACACCAATTTTGTGAGGGTTTTAATAATCGCTCACACCAGATACTAAAGTAGTTGCCGCCAAATCCCATATATATTTCGTGGGCTAGGCGTATGAATTGATAAGACCCATGTTGTTCGTAAGTGATTTTTTTACAAGGTTCTGAGAGAGGTAAAACATCATAAGTGGCGATAAGTTGCCCAAAGGCTATGAGACTTGAGGGTTGTGCATCGAAGAGGGTCGAGATGAAAAATTCCGCCTTTTCAGGGGAAAGATCTAACAACTGTGTCGCCCAACGTTTTAAAATAGGATATAAATCATCTTCAATAGTTTTTGCGGTGAGTGTGCTTGCTTGCGCAGGGAACTGGATGGCGTGTTGAATATGCGTTTGTGCATCACGATCATCTTGTTGAACAGGCGCGGATAGTGCAAGTTTTGCTTTTTCGAGATACTCGGCGTCTAAAAGAGGAGTATTTTCTAAATAGCGCAAACAAGTGAGATGTTCCTTCGCTTCGTCAGCGCTTATATCCGTATAGAGCACTGCACTGGAGGATAAAATACGGGAATCTCTTTTTATGAAGGCATGAAACTGACGATCATCGCCACCAAGAAGCGGCTCTGCAAGGCTTGCTTGGTGTAATACAATTTGAAAAGCATGTTGCTCACTGAGAGTCTTGCTATTCTCACTGTGTTGGGCGAGCGCTTCAAGATCTTGTTGTTCTTTTTTACGGTTGAAACAGAGTATCCATTCATTTTTTGCGGTTTGTTCTATAAAAAATCCGGCCGGTAAATGCTCGTATGAAACACCGAAGCGAAATTGATTCGCATATGGCATTATCTTGGTTGCGGCGGCTTCCTCTATATATTTGATGACATAGGGGGCATCGCAGGAACTACCCACCCATAGAGAAAATAAGTTCTTTAAAGACTCGGGGCCTTCTACAGTGTTACCAGAGTACTCTTTGATTTTTTTAGGAATTTTTTCCCAAGTTGATTTTCCTAGCTCATCAATGTTGTCTCGTGACCATAAATGAGTTTGTCGAGTATAGAGGGGAATAGGGGGCCGTTGTTGTAAATCCGCTTTTTTGGCGAGTGTTTCTGTGGTTTCGGCACGGATATCCGTTTGTTTTTCTTGAGACTGTTGATAGGCTTGTTGTACTCCAGCATGTGTATGTCCATCTATGATATAGCGAGGATCGTTACCAGATGCTCGTAGTACAAACGTTTGTTTTGGAGCTAATACCGAGGGAGTATCGCTGAGTTGGCGATGCATATCGGTATATTGCTTTAGTCGTGCAGTTTGTTTTGGGAGTTCTGCCGAGTTACGCGCACGATGATAATTCAAAATAATATTTTGAATTTCTCGATATTGGGTTTGTATTTTGCAGAGAGCCTGATCTTGCAAGTCAATACTGCGATCTAAGATGGGAATACGTAAAAAAGTATATATAGGTTGCTTTTTAAGGTCCGATAATAAGTTATTTAAAAAAGCAGACATCGCTTCGCTGTCACGATAATTCATACTATATAGACATAAATAAGGAGTATTCACTTCATCAAGCTTGTGCATTAGATGAATGATAGGTTTAGAGAGTGCAAGATCGATGGAGTAGGGTAATAGTAAATTTACACGTGTGAGTTTATTGATAATATTGGATTTATATCGGCTAAATTGACCATTGATCCCCTGTAAATATTCTACTGCACTCATGGTTTGGCACGTAATGTCAAAAGAGGCGACACAAGGATTTTTGTGTTTTGCCACGATATCTAAGAATGCACGGGTTCCTAAAAAGCCCATTTGTGCAATTTGCATAAACTTCCAGAGATTTTCTTCATCAGTATGGGGTTCGTCTCTACAAGATCGGGAATACCATCCCTCTTTTGCTTGCGTAAAAGTAGTGACGGCATAAAAAAAATCGATATAATTTTTTTCAGGAATATCGGCTTCTTGAAAGGTCTTTTCTAAATGGAGAAATAGCTGATAGATGGCCACTCCAGTCGATTCCCACGTTCTAGAATTTTCTAGCCAAAATCTATTTTTGGCGGCGCAGTAGAACGCATATTTTAGGACTGCAGGGGCATCGGGAGATAAATGGGAGACGGTTTTTAAGTGTTTGTTATTATCTAGCATGTATGCTAATACGTTCTTTTCAGTGACGTCATTTTCAGTGTGTTCAAATGTATGTGGTAAGTTAGGTTGAATAAGTGTAGAAAAACATACTTTTGCAGAGCGCATGCCATCCTCTTGAAAAGTTTCTTGCCAGAGAGGATCGGAAAACGGTGTACATTCTAATCGAGAAATAGCATAGCGATAGCTTAGTAACAGAATATTAAATAGATCAGACTCAGATAAAGGGCGGAACTTAGAGGAGAACTGAAATTTGGGAATTTTTTTTGGTGATAAAGAGATAGCAATCGGTCGTGTTGGTGTTTCCGGAGTATGCTCTAGTTGTATTGCAGAAACCTCTATTGCGCGCAAAAACTCTTGTTTTGTGTGCCAGCTCCATGCTTGCGTTTGTGCTGAAAAATCAAGGTAATCCGTGTTCTTTGGGGGGGATTGACACCAAGTCTGAGTGAGTGCTGTATTTGGACTGAAATAGGATTGAAATGAAAATTGAGTATCCAAACCTTGACGACTATTTTTTATCGAGGGATACGCACACAGCAAAGTTGATTCTAGTAATAGGGATAATGGCACAGTATGGCGGTATTCTTCGATGGTTTTTTCTGCGGTATCCAAGCCTAAGCAGAAGGGTAATATTCGACTAAAAAGTGTCACATGCCATTGTAAAGGAAAAGGGAAATGACTGAGATTATCTCCGGATAGGGTATATGATTTGAGAGAGATATATCGATGCGTCCCTTCAGGTAATACCTTTAAGTGCGCGTCAATCAGGGCAAGTATTGCTTCGGGGCAGTCTTCACGAGCGGGTAAAAAAATAGAGTAAGTAGACGTCGCTACTTCTTTAAAGCGTAAGATCCAAAAGGATTCTTCTGTCGAGAGATTAACTAGAATACCTGGAGCTTGTTCTATCTGGGATTGATAAGCAGAGAAGTCACTGAGCGAAAGGGGAAAAATCGGCGCATACGTACGCTTATCTAACATTGAAAATATTGGAGACCACGGAAGCATAGTGGACAATATACGTAGCACATCTACACGTCTCAGTTGTAATGTTGATTGCTTCTTCTGAGACAGATTGGGGATTTTTTCGCGCAGATGCTTTTCATACAGAAACTCAAAAGAATGCCATTGATAAGGAAATAATTGAATCCATGCGTGTACTGTCTCAACCGTGGAGATTGCTTCAAAGGGCAGCGCTTGTATTTGTTTTTTACAAGTTTCTTTAAAAAGAGAAATGACTGATTGGATGGAGTTTTTACAATATAATTCTATGGGGTCCAAAGAATCTGTTTGTTCTATATTCAAAAGTGTGAAGAACTGTGTCGACAGAGACAGAATAATATTTTTTATGTTTTCGTATGCGTGAGACCAAGGACGTGCAGGTTTGCAAAAATCAAAGCATTGAAAGATAAAGTCTGGGTCATCTTTTGCCCAGGGGTGCAAGTTTAAGAAAGTATGAATGCCGGCTAATCTGTTTTGGACGCCAAGATCATCACTTTCAGGAGACAATAAAATATAGGAAAGTAGGGGCGTAATGGTTTCAAAAAGGCTATCTAGTATGGATGGATCGCAACAGTGCTGTTCCTTTTCGTTCGGTACTTCATCTGAGGTATCTTCCTGTTTTTTAAACGGAAGCATGGACTCTTGTAATTGTAGAAACGCTTTTTTGAGGGTCTCTATTCGGCCATTGAGCGCTTCTATTTCTGCGGATTGAAATGGCAGTAATGAGAAATGAAAGTCTGCGATTTCTTGAGAAAAATTTTGTAATGAATCTGAAAATATAAGCTTGGTTTCTGGCGCATTCAATGGTTGTTCAAGATACTCTTTTTTTTCTTGTAGTGTGAGCATTCCCGCTTGTTTGAGTGAGGTATATTTCTCTGTAATTTTTTGAGTTTCGCGGCGCTGTAATTTTTCTAAGGCAGGGAGGATAGGTCTAAATGCTTGCTGAAAAGCTTGAGTAATGTTAGGGGCTATGTCTTTCATTAGTGCGTGTTTTTGTAGCCGCATGATGCGATCACGAAGCTCTTCTGGGTTTGGGGTACTATTAGGCACTGAAGCAATCCAATTAAAGAGCACTATGCATTTATTATAGTATATTTTTCTCCCCCCGTCATTGTTTACGTATGCGCAATCCAGGGTTGTCCGAGCCGCGCGCGTGAGCAAAGCAGAGCTATTGAAACATAAAATTTTTCCGTTGCTTATGGCTCGGCTCTAATCTTCAATCGCGATTAAAGCATCCTTCGCTTTATATAAATAATCTAATGCCTCTTTCGGACTAAGAGTATCTAAAGGGAGCGTTTGTAATGTTTCACAGCGCGAGCAAGGAGAAACCGATACTGGTACAACCGACACCATAGGGGTTGGCGTGTGCAACTGTAGTCCTTGCTCGGCCATCTGTAAAACTTCATCAGGCAAACCCGCAAGCCGTGCTACCGCAATACCATAACTGCGGTCACTGGCGCCAGGTTCGACCTGATATAAAAATAATAAACGTTTGCCATCTGCTTGTGCGCGTACATGCAGATTTTGGATATTAGGGTAGTCTTGGGCCAGCTGAGTGAGCTCTGCATAATGTGTCGAAAATAGCGTAAATGCACGCAGGTGTTTTGCCAAATATACACAGGTTGCTGAAGCCAAGGCCATGCCGTCATGGGTGCTGGTACCACGGCCAATTTCATCAATCAGCACCAGGCTTAAAGGGCTTGCATGACGTAAAATATAAGCGGTTTCGGTCATTTCCACCATAAAGGTCGATAAACCTTGTCCAAGATTATCTGAGGCGCCAATACGAGAGAATAAGGCATCAATAGGGTGGAAATACATACTACGAGCAGGCACAAAGCTGCCGATTTGCGCGAGCAGCACAATCAGTGCGTTTTGTCGCATGTAGGTGGATTTTCCGCCCATGTTAGGGCCCGTAATCAGACCCAGTGATTGAGTAGGGGAGACATGAAAATGATTGGGAATAAAGCGTTCACCTAAACTGCGCTCTAAAACCGGGTGTCGACCACTGTCTATGGAGATTCCTGGCGTTTCTTGTAAAACTGGACGGCACCAGCGATATTGTTGTGCAATTTTGGTTAAATTGAGTAACACATCTAGAGTGGCGAGGGCTTGGCTTAATAACATCAGTTTGGCGACACTGGGATGCAGCGATTCAATGAGTTGTTCATAAAGATATTTTTCGCGGGCAGCGGCCTTGCTGTTGGAGGATAAAACCATATTCTCGAAATGCTGCAATGCTTCGGTGGTATAGCGCTCTGCATTTTTTAAAGTTTGTTTGCGCAGATAGTGCGCGGGTGC
>JAUYSE010000228.1 GCA_030696465.1 Legionellaceae bacterium | reverse complement strand
CAGCTTAAAACACATTGCATGAGTGCGTTTGACTATTTACAGAATTGTCCACAACCGTTTGATATTATTTTTCTCGATCCCCCTTTTCAACAGTCTTATCTAGAGGCACTCCTCCCCATATTATTAAAACAATCCATTCTTAAAGCAGGCGGATTAGTGTATTTAGAATCAGAAAAAGCGCCTCACTTAGACCCTTTGCATTGGGAAACCTTAAAAACTTTGCATGCAGGACAGGTATTTTCAACTTTGGCACGAAAATTGTAAGCCGAAGGCGAAGCAAAGACGGTGCTTTCAAAAATCGTGCCATACAGATTGAAGCATCAATAGGCTCTATTTTTTTGCAAATAATCGTGTACAATATACGGCCTTAGGATTTTATTTTTAACCATAAAGAGCCCTCACTATGCCTACTTTTTTTTCTCCAGTTTTAGATGAATTTATCCACAATCTTAAACCCAAACCTACCAATCCCGGCAACCAGGATTATCTACGTTATATGACCCGATTAAACCATGCCATAAAAAACGACAGAATACTCCAGGAAGAGCCTAATCAAAACCTAAATTATCTTAAACACTGCCTTCCCACGACTCAGGAATTACTAGCTCAACATGACAAATACACTGTATTTAACTTATTGTGCCAAAAAAAATTGTATACTCTGATTTGGATACTGCTAGAAAGCGATCGATTGACGCAAACTATGTTTGCATTCACTGATGCAACGAAAAATCCTCTTTCTTTGATAGTACAGCATGAAGAATTTGAATTACTAGCTTGCTTAATCACCGATCAGCTACTCTCTCCTTCTAATGTCACTCAAGATATTGTTAATCAACTTATCGCGGCTAATAAAATGCTCGTTTTAGAGCGTCTCAAAGAGAATGAACTCCTTACTGCAGAGTTACGATCAGAACAACAACAGGCACCATACCATGCGTTTTAATGAATTTCAGAAAATACCTAAACCCAATAATCAAAATAGCAACGCTTATCTTCAATATATTGCTAGCTTGAATGGTATGCTATTGGATGAAGGTATCAATAATGATAACGTAGCGAAGCCTGGCGAATTAATAGAGAATATTCAACGCTGTCTTCCCGGTACCGAAGAATTACTAACCACCCTGCCAGAAATAGGTAACGTATTTAATTTTCTGTGTATACAACAAGCCTATGAGGTAATTTGGGCACTCTTAGAGAGCGAAAAAATCACCAAAGAAATGTTTCGCTTCAGCAAACCAGATCATAATCCCCTCTATTGGATAACACGACATCAACAATTTTCTTTATTTAGAACTTTTATTTCAAGTGAATTGCTTTCAGCATCGAATATCACTCGAGATATACTGAATACACTAAGGGCGAGACAGCAATCCGAAGTTTTAGAAGCAGCTGAAGAGTATGGACTCATCCAAGTTAGGAACAGTTATCAAAAAATCTCAGCAGCAATGAACAATACCCCTGCTCATCCCCGCCACATCCCCGTTCATCAGGATCCGCAACTGAACTTACCCGTACTCACAACCCAACCTCTCGCTGAGGTTACTAACCGAATCCCCTTAAAGAAGGAACCACCTAAACCAGGCATTCGATCACGCTCCCCTGTTCTAGGAGATGAATGGGCAGCAACTTGCTTAGAAACTCCTCCCCCTTGAATATCGGATCGTTTTACAGGACAAGTTTTTGACGTTATTGCCAGTTCTCTCGCCATCAGCCATGGACGGTGAGCATACTCCTTCGGTTGATTCACGAGCGTCTAGCCGAAAATTTAATTGTTGAGGGTATAGTAAATTCTCGAAATCTTAGAGATATCTCTTGACAAAAAACTCGCCTCCTGTTTCAATCAAACCCACGCACCTATCATCATACGCACGGGTTCATGAAAAAAATCACATTAAGTGTTGTTGTTTTTTTATGCTTGGGAGCCTGCTCTCCAACCTACAAAAAACCTCCGGTGAATGCACCCAGCACCGATGCCACTATTCAAATTGCTGAAGCTGCTGACAATATCTCTCATTCCATGGAGGTAATGGAGCGTGTAGACAAAGCTATGCACCCACCAAGCCCCGATAACATTCGACGCATCCCCAGCTCTTATAACTTACAAACGCGCGCCTCAGTCGACTGGGCGGGCCCCATAGAAGAAATTACTGCACGCATTGCAAAAGCAGCGGACTACCATTTTATAGTCATGGGGAAAAAACCAACCATTCCTGTCCTGATTAATTTAAATGTTCAAGAAGAAATGTTGGTCTCTATATTACGTGACCTTGACTATCAAGCCCGAACCAAAGCTTCTATTCATGTTTACCCTAACAGACGAGTGATCGAACTACGTTATGAACATCTTTTTTCGTAATCTTTCTGTCCTATTATTAAGTATTTTACTAATAGCCTGCAGCAGTGATCGTCAACGAGGGAATACCAATTCCTTAAGTGGCCTTATGGCCATGTATAATCCGCAGGGCATGAAACATAAAAGGGACAAAAATAGTATTAGTAAAATACGTGAAATGGCCCTCAAAGAAACCGCGCTCAGTTTAGGCGCGCAATCTGCTTTAGCGTGGCACGCGCAAAATATTAATGCTAGCCTGAATGAACAAGCGCGAGAACTAGATACGCTCTACGATTTTAATGCCTTAGTGTTAGAAAATAATGTCCTCCCCCCCGTACTGCTTGAGGGACGTAATACCCTTAATTTAGCCGACACCCAAACCATTCGTATTTCAAATCGCACCTATAAAGTAGCGAAACAAGCTCGATTTATTACCACTCCACCTCACTGGCGTAATTATTTGTGGATGGACTTCAAAACGCCTGACTACCCAAGCACTTTATTGCTTCCCAAAAATGACTTAGAAAAACAAGTCTGGCGTCATTTTATCATCCAAGGCTGGGATCAAGGAATCGAGCAAGCAAAAATAATTCTAGAAGAAAGCACTGCTCGCATAAAAGAAGATTACCTCGGCATGATACTCTACCGAAAATTATTAGATATGAATATGGTTTCTCCACCCTATGTTTCTCATACTGATCTTGGTGTCACTGGTGATGCCTCTGAAATTCATATTGATGATCAAGTTTTGCGTATCACGGCGCTTCCTGCACTGAACATTAACAGCGCAGAATGGAAAGCCGCTGTTTTAAAAACAGATGCCGACCTAGAAAGACTGCATGCGTTGGAAGAAAAAGTCCGTGAGTCGAAACTTTCTCTTGATACCCATGTCCCTGCTTGGAAACCGGTTATATCTCCTATTAACGAAACTTCTGGAGCTATACATGACTAGCAATAACCTTGCGTTAATGCCAGACGAGCCTAATCGCTTCTCTCCTGTTTTTCTGGACAAGATGCTCGAGCATGCAGAGTCTCTCAATACTTCTGATATTACCATACAAACAAACGAACCCATTTTTGCAGAAGTGTATGGCAAGCTTCTGCGCTTAACAACACGATGTCTCTCTAATACTGAAATTGGAGATCTCATCAATTCCATTTATGGTCCTAATGCTACCACTCAATTATTATCCGGAAAAGATATCGATACCCATTATGAGTTTCGTCCTAATCGTAATGTTCGCTTTCGGTACCGTGTCAATGCAACTGCCTGCCTAGTAGAAGGCCATGATGCAGTTCAAATCACCTTACGATCGATTCCGACGAATCCTCCTAAAATTAATACCTTAGGCCTTCCACAAGACGTCTTGGACGCTATTGCTCCTCAAGAAGGCATCGTATTCATTACTGGCGCCACCGGCTCTGGTAAATCCACCCTGCTCGCTTCCATTATTCGGGAATTAATAGAGCAAGAAGACTCTAACCGGAAAGTTCTCACTTATGAAGCCCCAATTGAGTTTGTCTTTGATGAAATCCCCAAAATTTCTGCGGTGGTGAGTCAGTCTGAAATTCCTAGACATCTACCAAGCTTCGCAGATGGCGTGCGTAACGCCTTACGCCGAAAGCCTCGCTTGATTATGGTAGGAGAGTGCCGTGATGCCGAGACCATTAGCGCCGCATTAGAAGCCGCCCTCACCGGCCACCCGGTATATACAACTTTGCACACTTCCGGTGTCGCAGAAACCATGAGACGTCTTGTCACTTCGTTTCCTGCGGAAGAGCGCCTAGGAAGAACCATTGATATTCTTGAAACCATTCGCCTCTGTATTTGGCAAAAATTAGTCCCCACCGTCGACAACAAACGTGTTGCATTGCGCGAATACCTCGTATTCAATGAAAAAATTCGAGACAAATTATTGGATAGTGATCCCAATGAAATTACCGCTACTACCCGCAAACTGGTTCGAGAATTTGGTCAAACCATGACCCAAGAAGCCAAGCGTATACTAGACGAAGGGATTATCTCAGAACGCACTTATAAAATTCTTACCGTTGGTCGCCGCGAAGATTAAAACCTGGCACAACCATATTTCACTATTTGCCCTTCGCAGTGGCGCTGCCACCACTCTTCAATGAAGAGGCACCTTTAGTCAAGGCATCTTTCCCTTTTTCAAATTTGGCTGCCATACCTTTCTGCATAGCACCAGCACCTTTCTCTGTCGCAGCACCCGCATCTTTTATTTGGCCTT
>JAUYSE010000226.1 GCA_030696465.1 Legionellaceae bacterium | reverse complement strand
TTGTTTCATTTTTTCAATGCGGACATGGATAGTTCCTGGACTTACCTCAAATTTTTTGGCTAACTCAGCGTAGGGTACACGCGCATTATCCATAAGTGCATGTAAGATGTTTCGGTCCAAATTATCGATTTGATAAATTTCCATCTCGCTTCGCCATTATTTTTATATAAAATATAATATTAACCCCCTTAAATTAATGAATACAATACAAAATAGCAATATTTATTGTTGCGTATTGATTATTTTCGATAATTTATTGTTTAATGATTAATTATTAACGGCTGAGGTGTAACATGAAACACTCCTTTATTCAAAAGCAACAACAAATCCGTTTTATAAAATCGTTTTTTTCTCAACAACTAGAAGAAAAACTAGGGCTCATCGAAGTGCAAGCTCCCATTTTGAGTCAAATTGGGGATGGCGTGCAAGATACTTTATCCGGAACTGAACAAGCGGTGCATGTAAAAGTTAAAGCATTACCAGACGCTTCTTTTGAAGTCGTACATTCCCTTGCCAAATGGAAACGCAAAATGCTAGGTCGCTTTGGATTTCAAGCAGGAGAAGGTTTGTATACCCATATGAAAGCCCTACGTCCAGATGAGGCAACGCTCAGCGCTATTCACTCTGTTTGCGTTGATCAGTGGGATTGGGAACGCGTGATGGATAAAAGCGATCGCCATTTAGAATACTTAAAAACAACGGTTACTCAATTGTATGCGGCGCTCAAAGCCACTGAAGCCGCGGTGGAATCTGAATTTGGCTACCCTACTTTTTTACCTGAGAAAATTCATTTCGTGCATAGTGAAGATCTTCTCAAGCGCTACCCCAATCTCTCTGCAAAAGAGCGCGAACGTGCCATCACAAAAGCCTTAGGCGCGGTATTTTTGATTGGTATTGGCCATACACTATCCGATGGTAGTCCTCATGATGTACGAGCACCGGACTATGATGATTGGACTACCCATAACAGCGAAGGCTATAGCGGTTTAAACGGTGATATTTTAGTGTGGAACCCTGTATTGAAGGATGCGTTTGAAATATCCTCCATGGGTATTCGAGTCGATGCTGATGCTCTAAGACATCAATTAGCCCTTACAGGGACCGAAGATCGCTTACCTTTAGATTGGCATCAAAAACTGCTAGACGGACAGCTACCACAAACCATTGGTGGCGGTATTGGTCAATCTCGTTTAGTCATGTTATTGCTCAAACAAGCTCATATTGGCTTAGTGCAATGTGGGGTGTGGTCGAAAGATACTCATGAAAGCATGGATTTATATTAAGGAACAATACCTTGGGTATATTCGTCCGACTTTCGTGAGAATAACGCTAAACCAAAAATAATGGCACTAAATCCCATTAAATATAATAAATCCCAATACGGCGGCATCCAATGTTTGCCGCCGTAATTTCCAGCATACGAAAAAACCCCTAAGCCAAATAAATAACACAACAACCACAAAGCGTGCTTACCATCAAAATCCTCCTGTGATTTTTTGAAAAATCCACAAAAAAATACGTAAAACCCCAAACCTAAAAACATTAAAACTAACAATTGCTGCACACTACGAAAACCCGCCCAATATATGCCTGCGCTACAAATATAAAAACCAATAAAGGCAATGATAGTTCCAAAACGCAAACGAAAAGATCGTGTATAAGATGGTAGCTGTCGACGTAAACACACCAAACAAATTGGCCCAATGGAGTAACTAAACATTAAGACTACCACTGAAAATGCCGCCATCTCTTGCCAACCTCGCAATACAAATAACATCCCTGCTGCGAGTAAAAAATTGGCTCCCAAACTTACCCAAGGTACTTGATAGTTATTTTTGCTCGCCAAAACTTGGGGAACATCCCCCATATCGGCCATCCCCGCCAGCATGTGCGCGGCGGTCGTAGAATAGACTAAGCCCGTCGCATATGGAGAAACAAACGCGTCAATGTATAAGGTCACACTCAACCAGATAATTCCTGCAAACCCTGCAAGTGCGGCGAAAGGTCCTGCATCTCCCTCAAAAGACAACGATGCCCAGCCATGACTGAGATCGAGAGCACGCATACTGCCAATAAATGACCATTGTAAACCGGTATAAAGTACGGTCGTCAGTAACAACGAGCCCACTAACACTAAAGGAACGTATTTTCCAGGATTATCAATCTCTCCCATCATGATAACCACTTGCCTAAAACCCAATAATGAAAAGAGCACCCCACCACTGGACATGGCATGCATCACCCCTTGCCAACCATAAGGCATGAATCCGCCATATTGCGAAAAATTTTCAGCATGGTAACTTACACTTAATAGTGCAATCACCGTAACCCCTGGAATCAATATTTTCCAGATAGTAAAACCCGCATTAATACGGGCAAAGAAACGAATCCCAAAATAATTAAAAAACACAAAACTCATTAAAATGCCTAATGAAAACAAATAACCCAATAGGGTATTCTCATAATGTACTCCGTGACGCACCACTAGGTGAGGTAAATAATTACTGGCATATTGCATTAAACCTTGCGTTTCAATGACCGGGGTAATAGCTAATGAGATCCACGCTAAACCACTCATAATAACGCTGGTTAAGCGACCATGCGTATACAGTGGTAACCGTGCCAAGGTATCCGATCGTGAGAACATCGTCGCAATTTCAGCATACGATAGCGCAACAAATAACAATAAAAATCCGGCAATGGGCCACGCAAGCACGGCGGCTGGCCCAGCAAAATGGGCAGAGTATAAAGAACCAAATAACCAGCCTGAACCAATCATACTGGTAAGCGATATCCACAATAAACCCCAGGCGCTTAGATTTTTTTTCATGCTATTTCCCTTTAAATCAATGGGGTCAGAGTGATTGATTTCTGTCCCCTTGAACCATCAATACCAACGATAGCTCGATGCCTACTTACCGCGGTTTATCCGCGGTATCCAGGAAAAAACTCCAGGACAACTGATATTGAAATCATGCTATACTATCTCATCTTTCTTCATTCCTGTCTTCCCCCATAATGCCAATAACACTCAATCATTCCACCCCTTATCAACCGCTTGCAACCCGTATGCGACCAATATCTTTAGAAGAGTTTATTGGTCAAACACATCTACTCGGCCCCGGCAAACCCCTCCGTCACGCGATAGAAAAAGGCATCTTACATTCCATGATTTTGTGGGGTCCACCAGGCACCGGTAAAACCACCCTTGCTCAATTAATGGCAGAGCATGCGCATGCGCGCTTTGAACGTCTATCGGCCATTCTCTCTGGGGTTAAAGAAATTCGTCAATTGGTCGCAGAGGCAAAAGCCCTGTCGCCCCAACAACCCATGATTTTATTCATTGATGAAGTGCACCGTTTTAACAAAGCACAGCAAGATATTTTTTTGCCTTATATTGAGGACGGCACCTTTATTCTTATTGGCGCGACTACCGAGAACCCCTCTTTTGAATTAAATAATGCCCTCCTGTCTCGTATGCGCGTATATGTGTTAAAACGTTTAAGCGAAGAAGAGCTTTTAGAGGTATTGGCGCGTAGCCTGAACGATACAACGCGTGGTTTCGGTCAACTTTCTATCGACTTCCCGATAGAGTTACAAAAAATACTGGTGCAAGCCGCAGACGGCGATTCTCGCCAATTATTGAATCTATTAGAAATTATTGCAGATTTAGTCGATCCGCAGCAACAACCTTTTCAGATTACTCAAGAATTGCTCGTAGAAGTTCTACAAAGTAATCTCCGTCGCTTTGATAAACAAGGCGATGTTTTTTATGATCAAATTTCTGCTTTGCATAAATCTGTACGCGGATCATCTCCCGATGCGGCCTTATATTGGTTATGTCGTCTTCTGGATGGCGGCTGCGATCCACGTTACATCGCCAGGCGTATTTTACGTATGGCCAGTGAAGATATTGGCTTGGCCGATCCGCGCGCACTAGAAATCGCCTTAAACGCGCAACAAATTTATGAGCGTCTTGGGTCGCCCGAAGGAGAATTGGCTTTGGCGGAGGCCGTGATCTATTTATCCTGTGCCTCCAAAAGTAATGCCACTTATGTTGCCTTCAATGAAGCCATGCGTGCAGCTAAAGAACAGGGCTCATTAGCAGTTCCCCCGCATCTGTGTAATGCCCCAACAAAACTAATGAAAGAACTCGGTCATGGCAAAGCGTATCGCTATGCACATGATGAACCGGATGGCTATGCTGCAGGCGAAAATTATTTTCCGGAAAGCTTCCGTGCACAAAAATATTATCGGCCAGTGGCACGTGGTCTAGAAGAGCGGATTCTCGCACGGCTTACTTATTTTGCTGATTTAGATAAAAAAGCGAAAACCTAGAGGTATTACTCACTCACCTTACGCAGCTTGGTATTTTTGCATCAAGAGGTCTCGCTTTTGAGCCCTCATGGTTGCGGCTCGGATACCATGGGGGGCTGGCAAGCGTTATTGAGCAATTGCTTTTGAAATGAATAATGAGACGACTGCGTTGATTCTGGCTGTCGCAATTTGTAATGTTTGCGGCAGGTAGAGACATAGGCATTATTACCACCAATCAATACCTGCTCCCCCTCTGAAACCACGATACCTTTGTCGTTTAAGCGCAAAATCATGGTTGCTTTACGCCCACAGTGGCAAATGGTTTTAATCTCTACTAATTCGTCGGCCCAGGCCAAGAGATATTGACTCCCCTCAAATAACTCCCCTCTAAAATCAGTGCGTAAACCATATGCCAACACGGGAATATTCAATTGATCAGCAATTTCAGTAAGTTGATACACTTGTTCTTTCGTTAAAAACTGTGCTTCATCAATTAAGATACAGGCATAGGTTTGTTTTTGCGCCTTGACCTGCTGATAGAGATCATCCCTCGCCTGAAATATAAGCGCTGGCTCTGATAAACCCGTGCGTGAATGAATCATCCCTTGTTGATACCGCGTATCAATTGCGGGGGTAAATAACAAAGTTTGCATACCCCGCTCACGATAATTATAGCTCGACTGCAATAATATCGTGCTTTTCCCCGCATTCATTGCCGCAAAATAAAAGTAGAGTTTTGCCATGAGGGAACCCAGTATTCGAGAGATAAATCTACTATACCATTAGATTTGGGCAGCGTGAATGCTCTCCAGCCGCATTTTCACACTTTTCCATTCAGGCATAAATTGGCTCATTAAAGCATAAAAACGCTTATTATGACTGGCTTCTAGTAAATGTACGAGCTCATGTACTATCACATATTCTAAACAAATTAAGGGTTTTTGTATGAGTCGCAGATTTAAGCAAATATGTTTTTTTATCGGCTGACAAGAACCCCAGCGGGTTTTCATTAATTTTATCGTATGCGTACGTGCCTGTACCCCAATAATCGCTTCCCATTTCGCAAATAGCTCCGGTAAACGTTCTTGCATTTGCACATGATACCAGCGATTTAATAGTACTTGTTTCTTGGCAACACTCGTATCCATTTTTACAAAAAAATGAAGCATACTATGATCATGTTCAATGCGGTTTTGCTTCGCCGTCTCGTGCAGCATCACGATATAGGCCTGCCCCAAAAAGAATAGCATATCCCCAGTTTGCAAGGTCTTCGGTAAAGCGGGCGTTTGTGCCTGTATTTTTTGACGATGACCATCAATCCATTCTCGCTTGTCTTGCAAAAAACGATACACAAAATCGAGAGGCAACTTCATCGGGGCACTGACATGCACGTCCCCACTACGTTGAATACGTACATTAATGTTTTTAATGCGTTTTCTAGATAATTTTGCCGTCAATCCATCCATTTCAATGAGCATGAGGTCAGTTTTTTGATAATATTAAAAATAGGCATTGACATTAACACGTAATTTGCGGTATTAGTAGTCATTATACGTTTAAAATACAGCTATTATCTATTATGTTGAATCATCGTCCATACAACACACAAGCCGTTTTCAACAGCCCATTGGCTGTAAACGCTGTTGTATTGCCGATCGTTTCCCATACTTCTGTCGTTCAAATTATTAGCGTCGTCGTTATTACCCTCTATTCTGCCCTGAATTGGCGGTTCGCATAGACGAACTGTATCTGCCCAGTTCAGGGCAGATACAAACGGCAGATATACTTAAACTTTATATTCATAATTTAATCGAGAGGTATTTATCATGATGCGTGCTACTTTTTTCTCTCAAATGACCCGTCAAGCCGGAAAAGAGACTCTAAACACTGCAAAAAGAATGACTTCAAATAATTCAGGATCGTCCAGCACACAAATGTCAGATCCAACACCTAAAGCAGCGCAAGGCACTTCTCCAAAATTAGATTCAAGGACATATGCATCATTTATGCCTGCAGCAGCGCTGTTAGCATATACTGCATATGATTTTGCTACTGACGATGGCTCCAAAAAGCCCTCATCCAATAGCGCTCCCCTTCCGTTTCGTCCAAGCGTATAATTTTCCCTCATAACGCCTTTTTTCAGGCCGTTATGCTTTTTTAATCGCACCTCCTCTCACTAGAATCGAGATCTCTCGCAAGATTCTCTGATGCTTAATACTCACTTTTGAATAGATCCCGGGCATTAAGTCTTGTTAAGGCTTGCGACTAAAGACAAACAAAATCAACAAGATAGTTCTCGGGGAGGTGGGTCAAAAAACGAACGGAAAATTCTATTTTTATCCTCTCCCTAACCCTCTCCACGATGAACCTTTAGCGTTTTTTACATGGCTCCTTGCGTGGAGAGGGGACTTTCTTTGGAAAAACAAAATAGGGGTACAGATCAAAATCGAAAAATTGTCAACACACCCTAAATCCCGGGACGACACTTATGAGTGCGTAAGGTGAGATCATAATTACTGTAAAACACTGAAGGTTGTGGGCGCGGAGGTAGTGTTGTTGCTCTTGAAAAAACGTCGAAAAACAGGATGTTTTTCGCGAGCGGCCAGGGATGGCGAATAGCGTTTTTTTCAAGAGCAACAACACTACCTTCGCGCCACCCCAATCTCAAAACCCAATCTCAAAACCCAATCTCAAACCCAATCTTAAGCCTCGATCTTAAAAAAATCGATCGCAAAAAATCTTTACGCCCAACATACCATGTTAATAGCAAACAACCTGCACAAAAGCAAACACGAGTAATAACAAATTCTACATAGACAAAAACTAACAAATTGTTATAGAATCCCTATCTTTGTCTCTTTTCAGAGTACCCTATGACGCAGATTGATAACCCCAATATTTCTGCAACTACCTCTACTTCTGTCACCACTTCTTGGATGGGTTGGTTGGTATGGGGGCTCGCCTGCTTGTTTTATTTTTATGAATGCCTATTACAAGTCTCCCCGAGTGTCATGAGCAACGAGCTCATGCGAGATTTCTCGGTCACCAGTCATACGCTCGGAATCCTATCCGGCATTTATTTTTATTCGTATGCCGCGATGCAGCTCCCTGCTGGGCTATTTATTGATTATTTTGGTCCTCGTCGCTTACTGAGCTTAGCATCGTTGGTGTGTGGTATAAGCACCTTCGCTTTCGGTTTTACACATAGTTTTGGTGCCGCCTGCCTTGCCCGTTTAATGATAGGCTTTGGCTCGGCTTTTGCTTGTGTGGGCTGCATGAAATTTGCGGCAAACTGGTTTTGCCCTAAACGCTTTCCGATTATGATGGGGCTCATGGTCACTATGGGCATGTTGGGTGCAATTGGCGGAGAAGCGCCGCTGGCCTTACTCATTGAACACTTCGAATGGCGACACAGTATGATGATCCTCGGTGTCATCGGGGTGATCTTAGCCTTTTTAATTCGCGTATTTACCCGTGACACTCCGAGACAAGGCCCTATCAATGCGGTCACGCGTGAAGTCGAAGCCCCTTTTAGTGCCAGCCTAGGGATCGTCCTGAAAGACAAACGCTTTTGGACAATCGCACTTTATGGTGGTCTAATGTATCTCTCTACCCCAGTTTTCTGTGGATTATGGGGGGTGCCCTTTTTGATGGATAAATTTTTAATCACAAAAACAAGCGCCGCTAATTATGTATCTCTAGTGTTTATCGGCTGGGCGGTTGCAGGTCCATTCTGGGGCATGTTTTCTAATTACATTGCTTGTCGAAAAACTCCGCTGTATATTGCCAATATAGGTGCACTTATTTGTAGTTTGGGCTTTTTATACACATCAATTACGCCTATAATGTTCTTATTTTTATTCGGCGTATTTTCATCTGCATTTTTACCAGCCTTTACC
>JAUYSE010000190.1 GCA_030696465.1 Legionellaceae bacterium | reverse complement strand
TACAACACAATTATTTGAATGCAAATCAATTCCACCATATAGTTTCATTTAAGGCTCCTTTATTAACTGGGTTTGTTTTTGTTAGAAACTAAACTTTACCCGTTAATCAAAGGAGCTTTCTATATGATTATCAAGTCTATTTATGTGCGTACGGCCATTCCCGCCCAACCCCAAAACGCTGCCAACAAGGCTTATCGAATAAAGGGCTTTCGTAAACCTTCACCGCGCAAGGACGCGCGGTGAGAGCGACAGGATGACTTTATGCGTGATTACGAAAGCCCTTTATTCGATAAGCCTTGGTACCACTAATATAATCAGGCGGGAATTCCTTATGGGCGTATGTGATTATGTTGATATTCAAATACATCAAAATGTATTTATTGAAAGATTATGACGATCTGTTAAATATGAAGAGGTGTATTTAAAAGAATATCCAACAGTGGTAGCATTTCATTGTGGGGTCCCTGAGTATTTTCGGCTTTATATTTATACTTAAGATATCGCAATGTTTGTATTGGTGAACAATTAGGAAAATAGATGAAGATGTATAGATCTATACCATCTGAGCTTTAGTATTTTATACTGCGTAAGGTAAAAAAGGATAAATTAATGAAGCTATCAACATTTATTGTGGATAATATAGAGCCAATTCTTCAGGAATGGGAGAATTTTGCTATAACTATTTTTCCAGAAAACCAAAAAATAAACATTAAAGAATTGCGCGATCACGCAAAACAAATGCTGATGCGCATTGTAACAGACATGGATAAACCTCAGTCAAAATTGGAACAGACAAAAAAATCCAAAGGCCTCTCTTTAAGATATGATAAAGATGCTACCCCAGCCGAGGAACATGGTAGTGCACGTTTGGCACAAGGCTACAGTATGAATAATTTAATAGCAGAGTTTCGCGCTCTACGTGCAAGCACGATTAAATTATTTAGCGATGCAGGCAGGATAAAATTATTATCCGATCCTTATGATCTGGTCCGTTTTAATGAAGCGATTGATCAAGCATTATCGGAATCTGTAGCTGAATACACATTGGTAAAAGAAAAACAAATTCGTCACTTCAATAAAATGATATCTGGTGGTTTGGATCTCCACTATATACTAGATCTAGAAGGGAATATTATATATATGAATACAGCAATGAGTGAGCTGTATCCTACCTCCCCACATGAGATACTTGGTAAAGCAATTTATAATTTTGAAATGCCTAATACCGCTAATGCACTTGAACATATACAACATATTATTCGAACAGGCCAAAGCTGTGAGGGAGAGTTGTCCTATAAAGATGATTTAGGAAATGAGCATTTTTATAAGTATAAATTTGAACCTATTTTTGATGATAATGGAACGTTAGAAGCTATTGCAGGGGTTTCACGAGAGATTACCGAACAAAAGCTATCAGAAAAACAAATCTGGTACAATGCAAATTATGATTTATTAACTGGTTTAGCCAATAGATTGATGTTTAATGATAAACTGACACAGGCAATTAAAGATTCTAAACGTTCAGGTGAATCTATTGCACTACTGTTCATTGATTTAGATGGGTTTAAAAAAGTAAATGATACATTAGGACATGTCGAAGCTGACTTACTACTTAAGAAGATTGCAAAAATAATTGACAGTTGCGTGCGTGAAACAGATACTGCCTCTCGTATAGGTGGCGATGAATTTACCGTTATTTTGAACGGTGTTCAGGATGCTCAACAAACCAAAATTGTTGCAGAAAAACTACTATCTGAATTAAGAAAACCTTTTAAACTCAATAAAAATACTTTTCATATTACGGCTAGTATTGGCATCACCATGAGTCCTCAAGACAGTCTCACACCAGATGTCTTGTTAAGAAACGCAGATCAAGCTATGTATGCTTCAAAAAAATCAGGCGGAGATTGCTGTATTTTTTGGGGTGTAAAATCGAACGCTATGGAGTAACTTTTTGATATTATGGAAGAAAACAAAAAAAATATACATCAATCCGAATACCCTAATTTCATTGAGTGTGCGCTTGCCATCCATGGTTCGGTCACCCCGAAGGTGATGAAAAAAGTTTTAGCGCTCAGTGTTTGTGCGGGGTACGATCGTTGGTGGGAGGCAAGAAAATTATGGGAGTGGAGTATTTATGAAAACCATCAGTAAAAACGAACAACATAATATCACACCAGATCAAGCAATTGATTTGCTGCAAAAAGGAAACCAACGTTTTATCCAAAATTTGCGATTTAATCGTAACTTGCTCCAGCAAGTAAATGAAACAGCCGATGGGCAATATCCATTTGCTTCTATTTTAAGTTGTATTGATTCGAGGACTCCTGCTGAATTAATTTTCGACCAAGGTCTTGGGGATATTTTTAGTATTCGAATCGCAGGTAATATTATCAACGATGATATTATTGGTAGCCTTGAGTTTTCTTGTAAAATAGCAGGTTCCAAATTAATTTTGGTACTTGGCCATACCAATTGTGGTGCTATAAAAGGTGCTTGTGATAAAGCAAAATTAGGATATTTAACACAACTCTTGAATAAAATCACCCCTTCAATAGAGAAAGAAACTCATTTTAAGACAGATAGAAACGGGAGTAATCTCCCTTACGTAAATGAAGTTGCCAAAATCAATGTTAAACATAGTATGGACGCAATTCTAAACCAAAGTAGTATTATAAGAGAACTTATAACATCACAAAGAATTAAAATTATTGGTGGTTTATATGATGTTGTTTCTGGCGAGGTCTCATTTTTTTGAGAAGAAAGATTGGTTTTTAGCATAGTTATTATCCGCAACCCGTTGTGATAACTTTCTTTAGGGAAAAATAGCAAATAGTCGCGAGGGGCCGCCACTGCCACCAGCAATTTTCATTGGCGCCACGATTAATTTTGCCCCAAAGACCGGGAGTAAATCTAGATGCGCAACATTTTCTATGCCATATAAATTGGAACCTAAGATGATTCGATGCGCCCAAAAATCATGGGAATCATTGCCAGGATCCATACTGGCTGTATCAAGACCGACTCCTTTTACCTTTCTCCAGACTAAATATTCCGCTGCTTGCTTTGAAATTCCAAGAATCAGGGTCAAGTCGATTGATCATAGAGTTTAATTTATAATAATAACATAGTATGATCAATCGATCTCTCCCCCGAAAACCATAATAAAAACAAGGATTAAGTCTCATGTATCCTGCCCCTAATACTTTATACCCAATACCTAATTCTGAGCGAACGGCTTTTTTAAAAAATATTATCAAAAATCCTAATATTATTGTGGGTGATTATACGTACTACGACGATCCAGTCGATATTCATAATTTTGAAAAAAATGTGCTTTATCATTTCGATTTTATCGGTGATAAGTTAGTTATTGGAAAATTCTGCCAAATCGCCACTAACGTCAAATTTATAATGAATGGAGGAAATCATCATTTAGGCGGATTCTCTTCATTTCCCTTTGTCATTTTTCAGTCTTATTGGCCCGAAGTTCCGTTTAGTCCTAATCGTAAAAAAGATACGTTAATAGGGGATGATGTCTGGATTGGATATGATGCAACGATCATGCCAGGCGTGACTATTGGTGATGGGGCAATTATTGGAACACGCTCAGTTGTAACAAAAGATGTACAACCTTATGAAATCGTAGGTGGTAATCCTGCTCAAGTTATTCGCAAACGTTTTGATGATGAAACAATAGATTTTCTTCTGCAATTACAGTGGTGGAATTGGCCAATTGAGCAAATTAGAGAACATGTATTATCTATTATGAATGGCGATAAAGTAGCATTAGAAGGTTTATTACCGTGACTCCGATTCAACTGTTAACAAATTGGGTTAAACACGTCGACCCGCTTCGCGGGTTCTATACAAAGCAAGGTCAAAAAAAAGGGATAAAGGGTTAAAAGGTTAAAGCCCGAGAACAACGCACACCGAGCTGGCTGATCTTATTGCTGAAGTTCTGAACGCTGCTGCCACCGGAAGCGAAATCCTGCAACCACGCGTAGTTCTGTGGACTGCCAAAGAACTCGGTAGAACTCCAGTAGTAGCCTATCAAAGTCAAGTCAGGAACTGCATTATCAACCAAATTAGATTGCATGTTCTGCAATGTTGGGGAACCTGAAGTGCCACAGCCACTAACGCTATCATATCCCATTTCACAAATAGCGGGTAAATACCAATCACTATTTCCGTCAATCGTCCCTTCACAACGACCCGCGGCGTAATAAGTTGGGTCGGTTGGGCCGGCAGTTGCCGTGAATGGGGTTGGGTCACCCGCGATATAGTTCGTTATAAACTGACTATAAAACAATATAATATTACCTTGGTTACAAGCCCCATCTGTCGCTCCATTACAGGCAGAAAATGCAATAGTTGGGGTAGTATTGTTATAGGTGTAATAAGTAGCACCTGAATCAAACATGTTATCAAACGTATAATCTGTCGATGCTCCACCAGACGTTAACGGCGATTCACTGCCTGTCGTTGAGGTTTCATCTATCCCGGGAATAATATCCCTACTTACATCGCCAGAGGCACTACCAGCTCCATTTGAACTCCAAACAATGCCGCTTGGATCGGGCTCTGCTCGGTCGCTGAGTGTCATCGCTTTCCCTCCAATACTCCCCGTATTAGGAGTGCTATCATCCACCGCATACACATAACCCGATTGATACACACTTCCATAAGTTAAAATATTTACCGTGGGGGCTAAGGTATTCGTATTACTACCAGCAATCGTCAAGGTTATTGGAGTCGGGTTCGTATCTCCTGGGGTGGCACTTGGAGTGCTACCGGGGGTAATCGTTAATACACAGGGACTAGCTGGCGTTATGGTGCCACACGTCAAAGGAGTAATCGTGGCATCTGATGGTAAGCTTGAAGATGCTGAATAACTTACCCCCGTCGCCGTCCCCGTGCTGGTAATCGTAATGGTTCTTGGTGTCCCAGTTAATGCCGCAAAGGTAGGGTCGTTCACGGATAGCACAAGGGTTGACACACTGCTGCTTAAGGTCACCATTCCAGGGCTACTGGTTAATGTTATATCCAAGCTATTGGCTGGACTTCCGGGTTGATACGGCATGTTTGAATTATTACCCACTAACAAAACCGGGCCTCCGACCACAGAGCTACTTAAACTACTCCCATCAATATTAAGCGCTAAAGTACAAGATTGACTCGCACTTAATGTAAATGGCGAGGCACAGTGCCCTATTGACGTATCTTGGCTTATTTCCGTAATTGGCCTCATGCTCCATGTATGCGATTTTGAGCCACGTGCCGCTGTCACTAAATACTCAATCGTCGCGCTCTCTCCGCTCGTAATAGAAATACTGGTACTGGTTAAGGGCGTAAACGTTATTAGTGGCACGGCGGCTTGGCCTGCCACAGTCACCAATAAACCAACCGTTGCAATTATTATTCTATTTATCATGCTCGCATCCTTACGCAACATACGTTACATTCAATAAAAATCCATTCGTATACAAATGATTCAGGGATAAGCCACTATTTAACGTCTGACCATAGGCCCTTGATAATCGACTAGCGCCCCAATCCGAAAATTCATACCCTATCCCTGTCTGCCAATGCTTACTTATCTCTCGCTCAATACCCGCACCCACAGTATACGTAAATGCCGTCTCAGTATGCTGCACAAAATTAGGAGTTTGTACCGCCGCAAATATCTTAGGGCTATTCATAAACTTATACGCTTGGTTAAACCCTACCCCGAT
>JAUYSE010000186.1 GCA_030696465.1 Legionellaceae bacterium | reverse complement strand
GCGAGCGGCCAGGGATGGCGAATAGCGTTTTTTTTAAGACGTGTTTAGTCCTCATTACTTCTACCGCACTTCTACCGCAGATGTGAATAAATCCAACCAACACCACGTTATTACATGCCCCGTCTCTTATCTATATATTTTTACGTGCATTTTTCCATCTAAACCTATCCAAGCGCGATTCATCACATCGTTATTAAACGCTAGGCCTATTTTCCCTTGATGATCCACAGAAATAACCCCTATTGCCGCTTGAATACCTTTATTTCGAGTATGAAGCACATAATCACAGGCTTCTTGTAGGCTCATTTTATTATACTCCATCATCATGGAAATCGTATGAGCAATCACACCTGTAATTAAATATTCACCATCCCCGGTTCCAGAAACAGCACAAGTTTTGTTATTGGCATAACATCCTGCACCAATAATACAACTATCTCCGACTCGTCCGGGTAAACAATTTTTTGTCCCCCCAGTAGACGTCGCTGCGGCCAAATTTCCGCTGTTATCTAAAGCAACCGCACCCGCGGTGCCATGCATTTTTTTCTCATATATTTGTTGCTTTGTCTCACTTTCATTAGCTATTTTAAACGCATCGTACTGATGTTCTGTGATAAAATAAGAATCTGGCTCTAAAGAAATTCCTGCATTTTTGGCAAGTTCCATGGCGCCATAACCCGAGAGAAGCACATGTCTTGTTCTCTCCATAACAAGACGCGCCAGCGTGATTGGATTTTTCACCCTTCGAATCATAGATACTGCGCCTGCTTTTAAATATTGTCCATCCATAATCGAAGCATCCATCTCAACTTCGCCGTTACAATTTAATGCGGAGCCTCTCCCCGCATTAAAAAAAGGATTATCTTCTAAACATTGTACTGCGGCCTCTACCGCATCAAGCGAGCTCCCGCCTTTTTTAAGAATTTGATAGCCTTTTTGTACCGCTGCAGCAAGCCCTTCACTATTATCTGCTACATGTTCTTTTAGGAAAGGGGTATTTTCTCCTGCTCCACCATGAACTGCGATCGCGATTTTATGCATGATTACCCCCTCAATAAAAGTATCTCTGATGCCCGCCTACCTTAGATTAGAGGGATAGCCGGATTCGCAAATTTGCGGGTTCTAATAGAAAAATGACACCCTTTGACTAACAAATGCACTTTCAGATTCTCTACAAAAACAGCTTCTCCCTCCTTCACGGTCGCGATATTGGTTTGATGAATATGTCTACCATCAATAATCACTACCATTCCGGAGCCTCTGCATTCTGCATCTGAACCATGTTTTATGATTAGGGCGGAATCCTCCCCTAATCCAATACCCAGCTGTTCTGGATTCATCACAATGGCATGCGCAAGACGGCCAAATCGGCCTCGTTTTATAAAGTGCGTATCAATAATACAACCACTTAAAAAGTCTAAACCAGCCGAAGTAGTAATATTTCTATAGACTAATGCCTCGGTGAGCCCACCTTCAATAATCATGATTGCCGACATCACCATGGCCCCAGCGCTGGTTCCGGCTACTGTAAAATCATCATCTTCTTGATATCGGTGTTTAATAATATCCACAATTGGCGTACCGCCCAGAATCGCAGACAGACGAAATTGATCCCCGCCAGTGAAAAAAACAGTCCCCGCTTCTTCCACTCTTTTTAGATAATGCTCCCCTTGCGCTTCGTTCCTTTCTTTAATAGGAATAAATCCTACATTGCTATAGCCTATCGCATGAAACACTTTTTGATAGGTTTTTTTTACATCTTCTTGAACCTCTGAAGCAGTGGTAATGAGCTCTATTTTTTTAGTTTTTGAGCGCGGCAATAACTCTCTCAAAATCTCATATCGATGAAATTCTTTCATCTGCTCTTTAATATTGGGTGGCCGTCCAACTTTATCTTCAGCGCCACCAATAATTAGTAAATTCCCTTTGGGTCTCATGGCTAGGATGTCTCGCTAATTTGTATTTCAACTCCTCCGCCTCCATATATTCCACTGCAGCTAACACATCATCTACCGTGTAATAGATAAAGGTGCCCGGTACTGCTGTACTCATCGCATACTGAACGGCGTCAAATCCATCAGAAATTATTTTCATACTAGGCTGTAATTTAGAACTCCTAATGCCTTGCATGATTAAATCCGTTAATTGTTGATTCGTTTTTCCTCGGCCGTCTTTATCGTGCCGTATAATAATTTCGTCAAACATGAGTGCTGCATAAGCGCCTATTTTTTGTATATCTTCATCCCTCCTATCCCCTGTTGCACCAATAATGCCTACTTTTTTTGTACAGTCCAAGGTACTTAAATATTTTTTAATTTCTAGATACGATGCTTCATTATGCGCATAGTCCACCATAACCTTATAATGATCAAAATCAAAAATATTCATTCTGCCTGGTATATTTTCTGAAGAAGGATGAAAACCATGCAACGCTTTCACAATATTTTCTGTAGAGAAACCGCTAATGACGCCTGCCAACACGGCAGGTAATATATTTTGTATCATAAAATCGGCAGTTCCCGAAAAAGTAAGGGGAATATCCCTTACTTTCGCTATAGAGTTTTTGTTTGCACCCTTTTTTACTATTATAAAACCATCTTCTATATACGCGGCGAGCCCGCCCACATGACAATGCTCTCGTATACGCGCATTTTCATGCATTCCGAATAAAGCAATGTTGCAGGAAAGCGTCTCTTTTAAAGCAAAAACTAAATCATCCTCTGCATTTAATATAGAGTAGCCTGCGTCTGTAGTACTGCGTGCAACAACTGCCTTTACTTTGACAAGCTCTTCCAACGAGTGAATGTCATTCTGACCTAAATGATCGCTCGTGATATTGGTTATGACGCTGATATCGCATTGATCAAAACCCAAGCCAGACCGAAGAATTCCTCCGCGAGCACACTCCAAAACAGCGAAATCCACTAAGGAGTCTTGCAATATTACTGCAGCACTTTGCGGACCACTGCAGTCTCCTTTATGTACTAATAATCGATTAATATAAACGCCCTCTGTGCTTGTAAAACCTACATGATGAGACATATAGTCAGCAATATGTGCAATTAATCTCACCACGGTTGTCTTTCCATTCGTTCCCGTAACCGCAACCACTGGTATTCTAGAGGCACTACCTGCTGGATATAACATATCTAATATAGGGGTGCCCATATCGCGAGAAATACCATGATTGGGGGATTGATGCATTCGCAGCCCCGGAGCTGCATTGACTTCTATGATGGCCCCATTATCTTCATTAATCGCAATACTAATGTCTTCAGCAATGACATCTATACCACAAATATCAAGATTGACTATACGCGCCACCCGCTCAGCAAGATGAATATTGTAGGGATGAACCTCATCAGTGACGTCTATGGCGGTTCCTCCTGAACTCAAATTAGCGGCTTCTTTTAAATATAAGACCTCACCTTCCGGAAGTATGGTATCTAAGGAGTATTTTTTTGCATTTAAAATACTTAACGTCACCTCATCAATTTTGATAGCCGTTAACGTATTTTCATGACCAATCCCGCGTTTAGGATCGCGGTTTATCTCATCAATCAGCGCTTGAATGGATTGCATCCCGGTGCCCACTACCATGGCAGGGACTCGATTTGCAACCGCGACCACTTGGTAATTAATCACTAAAAAACGATAGTCTCTTCCTTTTATATACTTTTCAACTATGACCTCTTTCGCAATACTCTGTGCAAATTTAAACCCCAATATAGCCCTTTCTAAGGTATTAATATCAGTAGAAACCCCTCTTCCATGATTCCCATCCAGTGGCTTTATCACTAAAGGAAAACCTAACTGACGGATGGTCTGCTCTAGTTCGTCTAGTGAGGTCAAAATGACTCCGGAAGGGACTGGAATCAAGTTTAATCCTAACATTTGTTTCGTCAGATCTTTATCCGCAACGAGATCTACGCCAATAGCACTTGTTTGTGAGGACATCGTGGCCCAGATTTTTTTTTGATAACAGCCTTGACCCAAAATAATGAGTGAATTGTCCTTGAAGCGCGTAAAGGGGATTTTTCTTTTTTGAGCCTCATCTACAATAGCACGTGTACTGGGGCCTAGTTTTTCTTGTTCCGATAAGGTTTGCAACGCCGCAATGTCTTCTGCAAGCGTGGTATATTCTTTTTCATGCGCAAGACAGTCCACTAGTTTTACCGCAGCTTCTGCGGCATATAGACCAGCAGATTCAACCTCATATGCAAATATCACATGATAAACACCCTCTTTCTCAGCACTAAAAGTACGTCCAAAACCACAATTCATGCCCGCTAAGGTCTGTAATTCAAGTGCAATATGTTCAATGACATGTCCAAGCCAGGTGCCTTCTTCCAAGCGTAAAAAAAATCCGCCTTCCACTCCGGGCGAGCATCGATGACTAAATAAGGTCGGGATAAGTACTTTCAAGCGCTCTGTAAAACCTGGTAATTTGTTCGTGGGATAATCTTCATACGTCTCTAAGTCAAGTTTCATTTCAATCAGTTTTTTTCTATAATTAGACCAGTAATTTGCGCCTCTTAAAACTTTAACACTTAAAATTTTCATTTGGGAATCAATCCATTATATTAGAGACGTATTATTCACTATAGACGATGAATTACTACATCACAAGGAACAAGGGAATAAGCCCTTGCAATCCAAGCTAAAGCATGAAATGCTATCTTATCACTCTCTTATAACCTGCATGCCTAATGCATACTGACCTTACCGCACAAGCAGAAGAAACTATCTTTAAACAGCATATTCCTTTAGCAAAGCGTATTGCCTATTTTCTTTCTATGCGATTACCAAAAACGGTCGCTTTTGATGATTTACTGCAAGCAGGCATGCTGGGTTTATTAGAGGCCATCCGTCATTATGACGCCAGTAAAGGGGCCTCTTTTGAAACTTATGCCAGCATTCGTATTCGAGGCTACATTTTAGATGAAGTGCGTCATAACGATTGGCTACCTCGATCGTTATACAAACAAGCCCGTCTTATTGCGGAAACAGAACATAACTTAGAAAACCAACTTGGTCGAAGCCCTAAAGAGCATGAAATTGCAGAGGCGCTCGGGATCTCCTTACTCGCGCTTCAAGATATGCAGAAAGATCTTTCCAGCACCAGCTTTACCCCTATCGATGATCTCAATGGACAAGAAAGCGCCTTTGAAAACTTTTTGGAAGAACATGATAACGAGCCTGATGCCAGCCTCGTTCATCAAGATATTCAAAATCATTTACATCATGTTATCGACGCTTTACCGCAAAATGAGCGATTGGTTCTATTGTTGTATTATGAACATGATATGAATCTTAAAGACATTGGTGATATCTTAGGCGTTAGTGAATCGCGTGTCTCTCAAATCCATAGCCATGCGGAGCACCGAGTCAAAAAACTCTGGGAAAAAACCGTTGGAAAAGAAGTGTCTTAAAAAATCACTCTATTGTATAATACTTCCCTAGAATTTATCAGGATATTGGTATGTCTGAACTAAACAATGCTATCCCCGACACCCTTCGATCGTTGCAAACGCGTCTTGAAACCCTTTGGGGGTATCTTTGACCTCGATCAACAAATTCTGAATTTAGAAGAAATCGTCCGTGAACTAGAAGATCCCGAACTCTGGAAACAACCTGAAAAAGCCCAAACTTTAGGCAAAGAAAGAGTGCACCTCGAACATAAAGTACAAAGCTTTATCGCGCTGCGACAACAGTTACAAGATAGTCTTGAGCTCTTCGATATCGCGCTAGCAGAAAACGATCAAAATTCTTTACACGATCTTTGGGATGAAGTACAAAACTTTGAAAAAGAAATCGCACAACTTGAATTTCAGCGTATGTTTTCTGGGCAAATGGATGAGGCGCATGCGTATCTTGAAATTCAATCTGGCTCTGGCGGAACCGAAGCCCAAGACTGGGCAGAAATGCTACTGCGTATGTATCTCCGCTTCGCAGAGCAGCAAGGCTTTCAAGTTGCATTATTGGAATGCTCTGCCGGAGAAGTCGCCGGTATAAAAAGTGCAACGGTGCATGTACAAGGCCCCTATGCTTATGGTTGGCTACGTACTGAAACCGGTGTACACCGCTTGGTACGTAAATCTCCTTTTGATAGTGGTAATCGCCGTCATACTTCTTTTGCAGCCGTTTTTGTGTCCCCTGAAATCGACGATACCATTGAGATTGATATCAATCCTGCCGATTTGCGTATTGATACTTATCGCGCGTCTGGCGCAGGTGGACAACACGTAAACCGAACCGACTCCGCAGTACGTATTACACATATCCCCACCAATACCGTCGTACAATGCCAAACCGACAGAAGCCAGCATCGCAATAAAGATCAAGCAATGAAACAATTACGCGCCAAATTATTTGAACTTGAACTACAGAAAAAAATGACCCTGCAACAAAGCCTCGAAGCCAGTAAATCCGATATTGGCTGGGGTTCACAGATCCGTTCGTACGTCCTCGATCAATCCAGAATCAAAGATTTACGCACGGGAATAGAAAAAACCAACACCCAAGCCGTATTAGATGGTGATTTGATTGATTTTATCATCGCCAGTTTAAAATCAGGAGTAACACAAGCATGAACCCTATAGAACATAGTAACGTCGGCGAGGAATATCACGTTCGTCAACAGACTTTAAGCACTTTACGAGAGCAAGGTTTTACCTACCCTAACCATTTTCGCCCCGAAGATACTGCACAGGCCTTGCTAAGTGCGCATACCGATACCTCTAAAGCAGATTTAGAGGCAAACCCTGTCTCGGCACGTATCGCTGGCCGTATCGTTTTACAGCGCGTCATGGGCAAAGTGAGTTTCTTTCATCTACAAGATCATACCGGACGTATACAAGTGTATCTAAAAGAAAATGATCATCCAGAAGCCTATGCCTTATTTGCGCACTGCAATTTGGGCGACATCATCGGTGTTGAGGGAACCCTCTTTCAAACCAATACTGGAGAACTCACCTTACGTACGCAACACTTAGAAATCATCAGTAAAGCACTGCGTCCGCTGCCCGATAAATTCCATGGCTTAAGTGACCAAGAAATTTGTTATCGTAAGCGTTATGTCGATCTCATGGTGAATGAAGATACCCGTAAAACTTTTATCGTGCGCAGTCAATTGATACAACAAATCCGTCGCTTTATGGATGCGGAGGCTTTTCTCGAAGTAGAAACACCTATGATGCATCCTATTCCTGGGGGTGCTGTCGCAAAACCTTTTGTGACCCATCATAATAGTCTCGATAAAACTATGTATCTGCGTGTGGCTCCTGAGCTCTACTTAAAACGCCTGATGGTCGGTGGCTTCCCTAAAGTCTATGAGATTAATCGTAACTTCCGTAACGAAGGGCTCTCTCCACGACATAACCCAGAATTCACTATGATGGAGTTCTACCAAGCCTATGCTGACTACACGATGCTGATGGATTTTACTGAGCGTCTTCTTGCCTCGCTTGCAAACACGATTATAGGTCATACTGAAATTCCTTACCAAGATCATGTGATTTCCTTCAAAGCACCTTTTGCTAGATTCAGCGTGAGCGATGCTATTCGTCATTACTTGCCTGAAGTTCCTGAGGCCTGCTTTAACGATAAAAATGCTTGCCAACAAGTGTTGTCACGAATGGATATTCCGTTCACTACGCAACAAGGTTTAGGCTCTTTACTGATGCTTCTCTTCGAAGAAAAAGTAGAACACCTACTGATTCAACCGACTTTCATTACTGAATACCCTACTGAAATTTCTCCTCTTGCGCGCCGTAATGATCAAAATCCTGATATTACAGATCGTTTTGAATTCTTTATTGCTGGACGTGAAATTGCCAATGGATTTTCTGAATTAAATGATCCGGAAGATCAAGCGCAACGCTTCAAAGAGCAGGTTGCACAAAAAGATGCGGGCGATCAAGAAGCCATGCATTTTGATAGTGATTATATTGAAGCCTTAGAATACGGTATGCCTCCTACCGCAGGAGAAGGTATAGGGATAGATCGTCTCGTGATGTTATTTACCAATAGCGCTTCTATTCGCGATGTGATTTTGTTTCCGTCGTTACGCTGATTGATAAAGCGGGAATTCATTTTATGTAAGGAGACGCCCCTTTGACGGATGATGGAGTAGCCCTGGATTCTAAGACATAGTGGCTTTACTTGTGTGTAAAGCCATGACCTCACAGTCGCGGCTCGGAAACTAAGTTTGGGGGATATAAAGATTTAGCTCGTAACATGAGATAAGAACTGAAAAAAAGGTCGGGTAAAGGAGTGCTCCCTTACCCGACCTTTTTTAATAACTTAGACTACATTATTGACCAAATGATGCTGCTGAATTAAATGTTGGCGATACTGGTGCTGATGCCGTCTTTTTGGTGTTACCAAATGAAGCACTGCTGAATGGAGGAGGAGGAGATGATGGTGGTGGTGCAGCAGCGGTCGCTTGTGATGACGGAACCGCCGTCATAGAAGGAGCGATGTATGGATTACTCTCAGCAGTCTGACCAGGAGCATTGCTAGGTACTGCAGTAGCAGTATAGGCAGGTGGCATATCCTTCTCTGCTGCTTTCCAGGCTTTGCCATGTTCCATTGCTTTTAACACACAATGGTAAATACCATAGAAAGCTCCTACAAAGCCCCCGACTATGCCTATAACCATAAATACTTCAGGAACAAAAACCATTCCTAAAATAAGACTCACCGCAGCAGCCGCATATAGCAGACGTACGTTGTTATTTTTCTCGGCTATCGCAGCACTGGCGCAAGCAAAAATGGTGGCAGCAGCGGCAACAAAACCTAAGATAATACCTGCTAACAGAATTAATCCAGGCAAAGCAAATACTATAACAAATAAGCTAAAGGCAGCAACGGCATATAATAAGGTGCGTTTTTTATGTTCTTCTAATGAAAAAACCGTTTTTTTTGATTCATCTACAGGTATTGCTTGTACTATTCCAGAAGCTGCAGGCATAATATAGATCTCCAAATAAAAAATAACAACCCATTATGTTCTAAAAAAAGACAAATGTCAAGCTGAATTGTCTAAATTTTGATGTTTTTTTGCACCCATAACGAGATATCTTTAAGACGCTCCGCCAAATCAGTTGGACAGGTTCCCCCTCCTTGCGCTAAATCAGGACGCCCCCCCCCTTTACCACAGAGCTGCCGGACTAAATCCACTGCACTCATTTTGCTGCTCTCCGACAAAAACTTGTTCACATGCGCAACCACCTGCAACGCTTGTTGGTCAATGGCATAGAGTACCACAACCGCACAAGGTAACTTGGAGCGAATGTGATCCAACAACTGTCGTAGCGTAGGCATATCCGCACCAGAAATTTCTTTCACGATCAGTGCTACCTCGCCTATCTTTTGTGCCTCTGCCACCAAAATATCACTACTCGCCAAAAAATTCCGGCTTTGTAACTCAGCAAACCGTTTTTCTTGCTGTTTATTGTTCTCTAAGATCTGATCAATTTTTTCGTTCAATTGTGCCGGCGTTGTTTTTAAACGCTCCGCAGCTACAGCGATCGTCTGACGCAAGGTTTGCAAATAGGCTAGTGCATATTTACCGGCGAAAAATTCTATCCTGCGCACACCACTGGCAACCCCGTATTCATCGGTAATTGC
>JAUYSE010000129.1 GCA_030696465.1 Legionellaceae bacterium | reverse complement strand
GAGCAGCGTTATAAGAAAAAATTAGAAAATATTGTAAGTGCGTTTAAAGGCAATCGAAAAGATAAAGTCAAATTTGCTCAGCATTTGGATTTAACCGGTTTTCTTGCGCATAATCTTATGGTATCCGATAAGGCGAGTATGCGTGCAAGTATAGAGCTACGTGTGCCGTTTTTAGATGAAGCTATTGTGGCGCACGGAGTATTATTGCCATCTGAAAAATTAGTAAAGAAATTTCAACTCAAACAACCATTAAAAGCATTGTTATCTATTTTGTTGCCGAAACATTTGGTGAAACGACCTAAAACGGGATTCAACCCTCCGTTAGATGGGTTAATTGAAAAAATTGGCTCTGCGAGATTAAAAAAAGAATTTTTGAACTTAGAGTCATTTGTTAATGTTGATGTGGCTAATACTTTAGTTGATCAACACTTTGAGGGTAAAGCAAATAATACATATAAATTATGGCAATTATTGTATTTCAGTCGATGGCTTATTGTTGGATTTCACGGTAAAGGTAATCCTTCGGGAGGACTTCCATGATAAATACCAAGATATTGTTCTGTTGTTGCTTACAAGTAGTCACAACAGAAAAGATGCGTTCAATAAAATGAGGCCTTCGTTCTGATTGAAATGTTTTGAGGAGTAGTAGATGGGGTTTATAAAGCACTTACCATCATAAGTTCTGAATTATTTTTGCAGCAAAAATTGAAGAGGTTAAAAGTAATAAAGAAATTTTCATAAACGGGATGCAGGTTAATTTTAGTGAGGGCTCCAACCGAAGCGCAACACAACCATAACTAAGGCCAAATAAAAGGTAAGAGCAAATAAGTCCAATGCCAGCTCCTAATTCACCAAATTTCAAGATTAATAAATACATAAGAATAAGATTTATCGGTGCAATACCCAATCCAAAAAATGATAATGCGTTTGTTTCACGATTTAAATACATGTAAGAGGCAAATAGAACATAATAAGTGGAGAAAGAAAAAGCTACACCTATTATACAAATCAACAAATAAGTATTAGGAAGATTAGATGAAATAAAATGAAAATAATATTCATTTGCCTTCCATGCGAATAATATAATCAATATCACCCCAAATGATGACAAAGCTACTTTTTGCATAAATTTAATGACAAAATTGGAGTCCCGCCAAATAGAGGGTTCTTGCGCTACTCGTGGAGGCACTGCGGTAATAATGCCACTTATAAGAACCATTACCGTCTGAGCCATTGTGTAAGCAAGAGCATACCCTCCAAGAATGGATTTATCTTCTATCATTCCAAGAAAAAGACGATCGCTGGAAATACTCAGCCATAATGCAATTGTATGAGGTAACGTTGCCATAGAGTAGTTAACCATTTGCTTAATTGTTACAAAGTTTTCCTTTTGTTCATGAGTAATTAATTTTGCATAAGCACATATCAATGCAAGTATACTTAAAATTACTCCAAACACTAATTGATAATTCAATACTTGCAACATTGATAAATAGCCAAGATAAGCAAAGCTTATAATACAGAAGAAAGTCCCAGTTTTAATTAAAGAAATTTTAAAAATAATATTCGCACACTCTTTTCCTTGTAAAACCGCTATAGCCAATCCCCAAATCGCCTCAATTGGTCCTAGTAGTAAGCCTAGAGAAATCCAAGAAGGAAGAATAGCTAAATATTTTATAAAAAAAGCAAAAGTCCATAATACAAATATTGCCCCAGATGAAAGGCATAATAATTTACGTGTAATAATTGGGTGCTCACTTGCTTCTCTCATTAGTGCAACGGAAACATTTAGAGTGAGGAGCGGAATAATTAGTTGGCTTAGTGTTTGTACTAAAATATACACTCCTATTTCTTCTAATGTAAAAACTCTTGCCAGTATTAGTGAAGCTAAAAAAATGAGACCTCTTTGCAGACCAGTACTAGTAGCGTACAAAAATATTAGTTTAATCATTATATTGTCTCTTCCTGTTCTGTAAGAGAGAGAGGCATCTCATCTGTATTTAAAATAGAAAGTATAGATTTGCCAATAGTATCGGCTAGCCAATCATGTGCTGGTTTTTTAATATGATGCCCATCACTTGAGGTAATCCAATGTGGGTTTTTATAAGTTTTGTCGTATAAATCAATAAAAATGGTTTTTTCTTGGAATATTTGATGCAACTCTTCAATTACTGCATTATATGCTTTAATATTTTCTTGAATGCCATAAGAACGCATCAATAAAGTTGAACCTGGGCTGGCAATATTGATCAAATATATTTTCTTTGTATTATTATTTTTTAAGATTTCATAAATTAGATATTTATAATTTTTTTGAAAAATATTTTTTGGTATAAGCGTCATTGGAAATAATTTTGTTAGAAAGAAACGATGACGCCCCTTCAGTTTTGCATATGCTTTGAACAGATTACGAAAAAAAGGTAACCGAGAGGTTATCGCTCCAATTAATCTCTCAAAATTAGACATGAGTCGTGGGGCGCAATCAACAATGCCTAAATGAATAATGGCAAAATGAGGATTAGTTCCGTTTATATAAGTACGAAAAAACTTTTTTGATGTTGATTTTTTTGTAGTATTTTCACCCGCTGACACATTTAGAATAGTATGATTAGCACCTAATATTTTTTGTAGTTGAGTCGCATAAGTAGAGTGTAGATCTACTCCTTCCCAAGGTCTTGCGCACGCAAGAGAGTCACCTACAATAAGTGTAGTGTATTTCATGATCGGATAGGACTCATGTTATTAAAAACTTCTAAATGTGACAAGTGCTCTCTGAGACTTAGTAACTCAGATTGATTATTTAAAAAAAGATCTACTTGGGAATAATATCCTGGTTTGTATTCAATGTCTATTCTGTCATTAAGATCTATTTGTTCTATTACAAGACTTCCAATTTTTTGTACAGCTAACTTTTCTAGAGGTCTCAATATTAACCGGTTTTTTAACGTAACTAATTCTATTCCCCAGCGCCCAGGTCCTTGCCAATCAGCAAAATAAGAAAAAAGAGCCCCAGAGTAAGTTGTACCGGCACCTGCATAGCGGGCATAAGGATGCCAAGTTAATTGTCCTGAGCTAACAGGGTAAAGTTTGTTGGGCCACCCTCCTAGATGAAATGCTAAATCAACAACGTGAGTTGAGTTATGTAAAAACCATGTTTCTTTGACACCGTCTTCTTTTACTAATGGTTCAATTTGATGTGACCATTCTGTAAATTCAAAATTAAAACTAGTAACTCCACCATCTTCGTTAATTATTTTTTGAGCCTCTAATGTTGAAGCATAAAATCGTCGATTATAGGCTATAGATATTTCTGCACTACGTTTTGCGCTTAATTCTTCGATCTCTCTGATTTCTTGTAATGAGCTTCCTCCTGGTTTTTCAATGAGTAAGTGTTTTACCCCTTTGGTAATGAGATATTTGGCAACTATCCCAAGCTGAGCTTCACCTACAGCAACTATAGCTCGTTTTGGCAGAGAGGGAAGGATATCAATTTTTTCTATTCCACCACTTATTGCATCAACACCTGTTTCTCTCTTAAATTTGATGCAATTCTGTTCTCCTCGACCGAGTGCAAGTACTTCAATGTTCATAGATTTCAATATACGAGTATATTCAATCCCTATAGGACCTGTTCCTACCACTAAAACCGTCATATGTTTCCTTTTGAAAGTATATAAAATAGTGAATATTATGTTACTGGACATGAGTTGCCAAAATCTGAACCATTTATTTTGGCAGAATCTAACAAGGCTTTTAAGGTATTACGATGTAGAGAGGAGGAGGCTTTAAATGATGGCAAACCACAGTCTTTTTCATTCAAAATGGCGTTTATTACTTGAGTAGTAATTTGACTTTGAAATGGTGCAATCATTTCTCGTTCTGTCCATTGCCAATGAGTTATTTCGGATGACTCAAGCAATTTACCTGTAGTAACATTCCAGATCATGTGGGTTGTCGGGTGAGTAATAGTAAACATAAAAGGAGCCTTGCCTTGAGCATAGGATATTTGACGCATTACCCCTCCTGCTTTTGAATGAGATTCAAATAATCCTGTAAACTCAAAAAATCCTTCTCGTTTGCTATTCAGCACCATTTTATCAAGGGAAGCTATATGAGAAAGTTCTGGGCCCCAGATAAATTCAGCGATATCAGTATTGTGAACAGCATTACACCCGAGTCCCCAATATGATCCAGTTGCAGTAATTTGTAAGTTATGATCTTTTGAAAAACGATCTTTTAATTCTATAAAAAAAGGCCACAAGCGTTGGGAACAGTTAACCCATTGTTGAGAATTCTGAGAATCAAAAAAATTTTCAGCGAATTCATAATCATCTATATTTTGGAACAATACTTTTTCTAGAATCCAATTTAAAATTATCTTTTTTTTTGCTAATTCGAGTATAACTTTCAGTCTTATATCGGCTGTTGTTGATATGATTGCTATGTCAATTATATCAGGCAGCTCCTCTAAGCTTTGAAGAAGGATTAGTTTGATTGATTTTTTATGCTCGATACTATTAAATCGATCTACAGCTAAGTTTAATGCAGTTTTTGATGGATCCACTAAAAAAATAGTTAACGGGTGGTTTACTTGAGCTAATCCTTGAAGATAACGACTACCAAGTTGTCCTACACCGATGATTGATATATTTTTCATTATTAATATTCCTCAACTCTCAATCTTAATACGGGAAGATTTTGCAAAGTTTAAAAAGAAGGCGCAATATTTATCTGAATTTAAGCGTGTCTGTGTGTCAAATGAGGGCGTCAAGAGCATCAGCATGGTACCAGCAGGTGTATAATAGGACAAATGCTAACAACCTGGTCGTTCATAAGCAAGAAAAATTTGTTTTGCACAAGAAATTGCTCTATTTGTGTAGTCTTACAATTAGTTTTACTGTATTTTCATTCTTGCAAAAATGGTTGTTAACGGTGTCGCAAAACCGCGGATATATGGCGCAGGCTTAAATTGATCAAGGTTAACGTGCATGTCCACCTTGATCTAACTTCTGCTAAAACTGCCAGCAACAACTAAAATGGTGGATCCCCCATAATCACATTTGACATTGAATAATAAAATTCCAACTCAACCTTTCGATCATGGCGCCGTATCTGGGTGTGATAGATGCATTCCAGTGTGCGGGCAAGATAGCCAATAAAGTTCACCAAGTGATATGCCGCTTCATTAGACATGGATTCTGGCAGTAAAGCGTCCAACATCATGTCACGCATGTTCGGTTTCCTCCGTTTTGACAGGTTTCTTTTTCATGGCTCGCTCTGCTGTTGTTTTTGGCGCTGCTGTCTTTCCATTCCTTGACATCCCGGTCACAACGTTTTGGTCAGCTCCAGTCAAAGTCAGCCAATGGTTTGAAGCGACCGATGCGTGCACTGCGCAGGCGACTGTCCAGGCTTTTTTGGGAACGATATGCTTCTTCCCAACCGATAAGTTTTTCAAGCCATTCAGCATCGCTCACCTCGTCCCAGTGCAGGAAAGCGCGAGCACAGTCCCATTCAGAGTCGTCACCACAGCAAGCGTGGCGTGAACGGTTAACGTTTTTCGCACATACGCATGTGGAACAGAATAGTCATTGCAGACGCCATTTTGGACAGGCTTTTACATAATGCTATTCGTATTGAACTGAAAGGAGACTCTCTTCGAAAAAAACAAAAATCTTTACAGACTGAAGAACCTTAACAGATAATGCCAATGTGAGTGATGAACCGTTTGACTGAATCCGAAATCACCGCTCGGATAAAACCGTATTAGCTTTTCGTCCCGACCGAAATACGCACGGTTGCCGGCCAAATATAGAAATGGAGTTTGATATTATGGAGCTGCATACTTTTAATAATGCCAAATACAACTCAAAAAATTTATGGGAAGTGCCGTCCTTTAAGCATCGTCATTTTATAAAACGATTAGCAAAACCCTTCTATGAAATTCCAGATTTTGCTGGTACAACTATCGCCATTCTTCTGAAAACAGGAGAGAAGGCCTGGCTTTCTAGCACACCTAAAACAACATTAAAAATTATTTCTGCAGGATTGCATCGTGGTGATCTATTACTGGATAATAAATATTTAAATGTAAACCGCGTCATTTTTCCAGAGGACTTTATTGAGATTGATGAAATGCAGTCAAAAATCAACGCGTTTTGTAATCAGGATACAATGTATAGAGCCTATTGTATTAGCCGTTCATGCGGAGATTGCTCTATACTCGTTACTTGCAATGTTACGACTGAATCAATAAATTACCGTGCATTTTACCGAGATACTATTGATCTCTTGGAAAACAAAGTCCATGTTTTTTTAAACAAAACAATGGGTATTTACTCGCAACTACTACCTGGTTTTTCAAACTGCCAATTTTCCGTTGACGCTAACTATCGTCGAAATGTAATCAACAGACGACATTTATCTAAGAAATTAATTAATCTTAATAATGCAGAATTAGACGTACTATATTGGAGTGCGCAAGGAAAAACAGCGCAAGAAATTGCAGCATTTACAGGATTAACTAAAAATACAATTAATACTTATCGCCAACGTTTAACTGAAAAGCTTGATGCTATGAATATTACACAAGCCGTCTATATTGCTTCAAAAGCAGGTTATATTGTCTGATTTATCAGACAGTTTTACCATTAAAAATACCGTAAAATAAACCTCTACTATTCATAATTGAAAAAGGAGTGTTTTTTTATGAAGCCCTATTGCGCAGATGATTATTATGTAAGATTTAATGAATTGCATTCGCTAACTACACCTCACATTGATTGCTTAACGCCTGGGCACAAAAAGGCTGACTGTCCTTTGGTTGGCTGCGGCATCATTGAATCCAAAGGTTTTGGCGAACTTTCTGGTGCGAAAAATACAAAATTAGAGGCGCATTTATCGCCCGATGTTAATTTTAGCATGGGTACTGGTGGAAGAGTGGGTCCTGGTAATGGTACATCGCTTCATAGCCACCCAGAGACCGAAGTGTTTACTGTTCTTAGAGGTAGATTTCAGATATTAAGCGGACGTGAACTACGTTCTTGTAATGACATTACTTTAGGTAGGCTAGATCTTATCTCTGTACCCGCACTGTCTTTCAGGGCATTTGTAGAGTTAGATCAAGAGAATGTTTTATTTTCTTTAATGGCAGCGCAGCATCCACAAAAAGTCACCTGGGCGCCCAATGTTATTACGCATGCCAGGGGTAGAGGATTAGTGTTACTCGAAAACTCTGACCTCATTGATACAACAAAAGGTTATCTTGTTCCAGAAAACGCGAAGGAAAAAGAGCCTATTTCAGAAGAAGAGGCTGCTAAATTTACGGTTTTTTCAGCGGAAGAATTGGAGGGTTGCACTTTTCGTTATAAAAAAGCTAAATGGCATGAGTTCAGTTATGGTTTGCACTATTCAGCAGTATTAGGCCCTAAAAATGCAACACCTGCATTTCACTTGAATGATAGCTCTGGTCTTAATATTTTCTTATTTAAGCTACACAATAGAAATAAAGTTGGGCTGAAAAACTCACATCATGCCATATTAATTTTATTTTGTGGGGAAATAAATATTACCTTACACCTTGAAGATGGCCTCCATACTATTTGGGTAAAAGAGGGTGATACATTATATATCCCTGAAGGCGTGCATTATGATCTTAATATGATGAGTAACGAAGCAGAATATTATCTGTATGTGTCTGATAATTATTCTACTATTAAGTTAGCATAATAGAAGTTACTTCCAGGAGGTATTATGAGTTTTTTTGATCAGTTAAGGTTGAATGCATTTATTTCCTTGCCTGATTTAGAGTTGTTTAGGCAAGCATTAAAAAATGATTGGGATAGCATAACCATTGATATGCAGCACGGGCTAATTGGTATTCCTGATGTATTAAATATGCTAACAATCGCGGAGCAAAGCGATAAATTTGTTTTCGTAAGGCTTTTGTCACATGATCAACTCTTAGTTGGAAAATTGCTGGATTTAGGTGCATCAGGCATTATTTGGCCTAATGTTGATGATGCCCCTAGCGCGCAGCGCTTGGTGGATAGTGTTTTTTACAAACCCAAAGGTATGCGTAGCTTTTACACTCCTTTTAGATCAAAAGTTACGCCGGAAAATGCTTTTATTTTACCTATGATTGAATCAAAAGAAGCCGTTGAGAATTTACCCGCTATTTGTAAAGTCCCTGGCATTTCCGCCATTTTAATTGGTCCAGCGGATTTGTGGGTGAGCTATTATGGAAACACAAATTTTAACTGGGAAAATAAAGAATTTTTGGAAATTTTAAAATCTATAGCAAGTGTCGCTAAATCACACCATGTATATAGCGGTACTGCTATTTTAGATGCCGATGACCCATATAAATCAGTTATTCACATGAATAAACTAGGTTATTTATTTATAACACCGTATTTTGATGTGTTATCAATCAACAGAAGCAATCGAAATTTAATTAAAGAAATCAAAAATAATTAACGAGGTGATTTATGATAGATTTAAAAAACAATCCAGAATTTCAAAAAGGTGCTAAAAATTTTAAAGAAAAATATGATGAATCACGTCATTATCTCCTTGAAGAGCTTATTGAGTTTTCACCAGATTTAGCAGAAATTGTTGTTGCAGAAGGTTTGTACGGGGTTTGGGAGAAGCGAACACCTAACCTTACTATTCCTGAAAAAGAAATGGTAGTTTTTTCCTCGCTTGTTACCTCATGCACTGTTCCTGGAGAAATTAAAGCACATACACAAAATCTTCTTAATGTGGGGGTAAGTAAGCAACAAATTATAGAGCTACTTATCTTGTTAACACTTTATATTGGCGTGCCAAAAGTTATACAAGCAAAAAAGGCGGTGCAAGAAGCATTTGCGGAACACGAGTAAGAAAGACAGACGAATGGTTAAGTGTAATGAAACGGGATTAAACCCAATGGGGTCAGACTCGATTGGGTTCATAGTGCTTAGTCCCCAAGATACTGAAGAAGCCGCGGCTGAAACTGAAAATCAGGTATATGACCAAATTTTAACCGAAACTTATTAAGAGAGCTATCTTAACTTCTAGCCCATTGATTGCATAGGCTATGCGGCTGATTATCCTAAATAAATGAACGGTAGAGCTCTATGAAAACATCTTGGCAAAATGACAAAATTTTCCTCTTGCCATTTTTTATTGGTAGAATCTCGAATGGAGGATAAAGTTGTTTCAGAGATGCATGTTTGAAATAATGCCTGATAGTTTTCATGGCGCATTTGGTCAGTATTGTCCAAAGCAAGATAATTTGTATAGTGGTGCACCAAAAAATTTGGTTCTCCATAAGCATGATGTTTGTAGCTGGACCAAGTGTAGTCTGCAGCAGTCTGTACCATGTGTGCTCGAACGGGGTTGAGCTCAATATATTTCATACAAGTTAAGAAATACTGTTCTGAATCGATGAGTGTGGCTTTGTAGAGGCCCTTGTTAACGGTGTCGCGATGTAATAATCATGCTTGGCAAAAAGCGTTGGTTCGAGCAGGAATCAAAGATTTTCGTGGGCATGATTTACGTCACACGTGGGCAAGCTAGCACGTTCAGAATGGTACACCTTTACATGAGTTGCAACAACTGGGTGGTTGGTCAAACTATGAGATGGTGTTGCGTTACGCCCATCTTTCAAGTGAGCACTTGAGGGTGGCTGCGGAACGTGTTTAGACACGTTTTGGTCACAAACTAGAGTTAAGTATTTGATAAATATGGCGCGCTCGGAGAGACTCGAACTCCCGACACCTTGGTTCGAAGCCAAGTACTCTATCCAGCTGAGCTACGAGCGCTGAGAAAAAACGACTAAGTTGGTGGGCCGTATAGGGGTCGAACCTATGACACAAAGGTTAAGAGCCTTCTGCTCTACCAACTGAGCTAACGGCCCAAGAAATGGGCTGAGTTTGAAAATCTTTTGGGTATAATCTGGGCCGTATAGGAGTCGAACCTATGACACAAAGGTTAAAAGCCTTCTGCTCTACCAACTGAGCTAACGGCCCAAAAGAGACGGCAACTATACCCGATTT
>JAUYSE010000054.1 GCA_030696465.1 Legionellaceae bacterium | reverse complement strand
ACGGAATGGAATATGCCTTATAATTATCGTGTCCCTCAGAGCGATGAGGATATAAACGCATGTGTAGCGAGTTTTAATGAAGATACTGCGGCCAATAAAATTATTCCAACGCCCAGTTACTTTTTTGATGACAAAATAGCAACACTTAGAACCATGTACCATCACCTACACAGTTATAAGACAATTTTTAGTGATACAATGTACAAGCACTTACCAAATACCATTCAAACCTTGTTAGATACCAGTAATATTGAAAAGTGTATACAGCAGGATGCACAACATAGTTTACAATTTATTGCGTCCGTATTGATTCTTTACAAAGAAGATAAAAATATATGTACAGAAGAGCGCTTGAATAGTTTAGCGCAGGATCCATTGGAACAGGCGAGACTTATCGCGGCGTATAGACCATCTGTAACATTAGCGCCGCAGGGACAGGCCTTTACGCCATCGTAATACGTATCTATTAACTGCTCTGCCCTAATGGTCGCGGATCGGATTTTATGTCTCTTGCGGTTTTTACTCTGATACTTCGCTATATTTTAGGTGTTTAAATTTAATCGCTGTGTTTTTAGCAGAGCGCTGAGCGTAATCTCATTACTGAGCTATAATTAAACACAATAACTTAAAAAACCTATATTCGACATATTGGCAATAGCGTTACCTATTTTAGGAGAACCTTAAAATGTCTATAAACAAAGCGATGAAGTCTTGGGCATTGAAACGAATAAGCAAAGAAATAGAATATATCAATAATTCCGAACCGCAAAGTGCGGAGCATCAAGCGAAGGTAGATGCTTTGAATAAGATATCTCAGCAGATTCATTTAGAACTATTTACGAATTATGCAAAAGTAATAAGCGATTACCATCAGAAATTCTCCGAAAAAGACTGGGATGCGGTGGAGCGGTATTTTCAGGAAAATCCTGATAAAAAATATGCAGGAAGTAAAGAAGGTTTTATGTACTCTTATCTGCAAGTGGCTCCAGGCATTATTCGTCGACGTGAAGAAGAATGTGGAAAAGGGATATTTGGGCGTGCGCGTTTTTCTCAGGCACGTGTTCCAGAAGGAGGCGCTATTATAAAAAGACAAAAAATAGTTCAAGTGGATGCATTCAGACATCGTTCTGAGCAACAAAAAAAACGATTAAGTGATAGTCATTATCAGTTATTAAACGACAGGATAAAGATACGTCAATCAAATGGTGAGGATATCAGCGATTTGCAACAGAAGATCGAATGTATGGAAAACTGGTATAAAAAAAGGAATTATGATGCAATTTTGATAGAGTATGAACTGCTTCCTTTGCTTCAAAAAGAAGCGGAGATTAATCTGGATGTTGGGGTGGCGACCTCTGAGTTGTTGATTAGAAGAGATACCGACGGAGTAGTATATAAAGTCTATCAAGATATGCCTTATTTGGGGGAGTCTTTAGATAAAGTCTTACAAAAACTTCCTCCTGATGCGCAGAGGGAGCGAGAAGATTATGCGATTGACTTATTACTTTACTTGGAAAAATTGCATATAGGTGAGTGTTCGCGCGCTCATAAATCCATATGCCATGGAGATATTAAAGTAGAGAATATAGTCCTGCACGCAGGAGAATTACGCTTTATTGATTTTGGGATGGCGAGCAATAGTGGCTTGGATCAAGCACATACGCCTCATCAAGGCTCAATGGCCAATATACCGGTGAGTTATTCGATCCCTCTGAATAATAAAGAGAGGGTAACGTATCTGCAAGAATATAAGTTGAAAATTAATAACCATCAAATAGAAAAAACCCCTTCTTACTTTTTTGATGATAAAGTTGCTGCGTTACGAACAATTTTTCATTCGTTCAACGCAAAAAATACTATTTATACTCAAGAAATGTGGAATCAGTTACCGCCAGTGATGCAAGCATTGTTAGATACAAGTAACGTTGCAAGATGCATTACCCATAATAAAGAGCGGACCTTACAATTTATCAGTGCTGCATTGATCCTCTATAAAGAGGATCAGCTTGCATGTACAGAAGAAAGATTAAGTGCACTTGCAAAAGATGTTCAAGCACAGCATGCCCTTATTTGTGCCTATACTGCGCTAAAATCCGCGAGTAAGCAGATCTCAGCTTCACCAGAGAATTCTTCAAGCGCAGGGATGACGCCTTATACGCCAGTAAGTTCTTCGGTTCCAGGGATGTCTACGTTACCAGACTCTTCGTTACTCTCATCCCCTATAAGAAGGTAACGAGCAGTCTTAGCGTCTTTGGAAGGTTTCATACTGATTGGCGAATGTCGGTTTTCCAAGAAAATTAGAATAATAAAAACGGAAAAACACGATAGTATTTAAAGCGAGAATAAAAAATCCGTTAATAATTAAATCTGGAGAGTGTGGTAGAAGTTGGTGTTCTAAGCGTTCCCAGATCAAATAAGAAGTTAATCCTGGAATCCCCAGCAGGGAAATGCCGACGATAAGAATAATAAGATTGGCTGCGGTGGAGTGAAAAAGTTTTCCCGTGTAGTTCAGTGAGAGTGATTCTTTTTTCTTGTGAGGTAAAAGCTGGTAAAGTAGCGTCAACATAAAGAAAAAATAGAGCCATTCAAAAGGTAGGGCAGACGCATGCAACTGATTAAACAAGATGGTAAAAACAGTTAGAGTTGAAGCAGAGATAGCCATAAAAAAGTAAATTGGTTTATATTTAAAGAGTGTCGATAAAACATTGAAACTGATGCCCAGCAAAAATAAGACTTCATTTTGTAGGCTAATTTTAATGTGTAGTAAGGTATAAATACAAAACTCAAATAATAAAAAACAGAGAAGGCTGTTCAATAAATAATTCCGAGTTGCTTTCACATGTGCGCGAGTATTGTGTAAGCCAAGAAACCATTCAATACAGTGAATTAGTAGTCGTGGAAGGTAGAATTCATGATAGGTCAGTTGGTACAGCTTGGTGAATAAGCTTGAATAATGTGTTGCAGGAAAAGAGCTGTTTTTACGGTTTGTTTCAATAAGGCGTCGATTATAAATAAGCGAGGGTGATTTTATAAACTCCATCGTTCGATAACTGCCGTTAACAATGGTATGGATTAACGCAAAAGTATACCAGCCTAAAAGAATTTCACCATAAATAAGCCCCATTTGTGTAATTGACGCATAAGCAATAGCGCTTTTGGCGTCGCTTGCTTGACGACTCAGTAAACTAGTAAGTACGGTCACGATTGTGAGAATACTAAAAACAACTACAAAAATAAAAGAATGAGTGAATGGGTGATGTAGACTTAAATTTAAAAATAAAAATATAGGGATGTGTGTGGCAATACCGCCATAAAAAATTGCACTGGATGGGGTTGGTCCTTCCATCGCCCGTGGTAACCAAATCCAGGGAAATAGGCTCGATTTTATAAGGCAGGCAAGTAAAATTAATAACATCAAGAACGGCTGTTCTATTTGTACATAAGAATATTTACCCCAAAAAGCAGCTCCTATGAGTGCAGAATAAAAAAGAACGTCTGCTATTTTATAAATAACCAAAATAATGAGAGAATTTTTAAGGGCAGAACTGCGATGCTCATAAAAAGCAATAAGTAGTACAGAAGAGAGTCCTAAGAGTTCCCAGCCAATAAAAATACTTTCTGAGCTGTTAGTCAGTAACAGGAATGTCACTGCCAGTTGCAGGATAGAAAGTAAAGCAAAGAATTTATAGAAATAGACGTCACGATGTAGATAAAACAGGGAGAAACGTGCGACTACCATAATTAATCCAATAGAAAAGCAGAAAAATCCCATAGCGTAGGTGGACCAGCTGACTTGAATATGCATATTAAAATAAAAAAAATGATAGGCGCTGAAATCAGAAAGATAAGTATGTAGCATTATCATTAACAGCAAATGTAAACCATCAGTAATTAGGCCGGTAGCAATAGTGAGCCGCACCCTTTTTTCCCCTAGAGCCAAAGGACTTTGACTGCTAAAAATTAATATTAAAAGAAAGCGTAATAACGGACTTAAAACGAAATAGTAAAAGAAATAATGAGAGAAAGTGTTATTCATGAGGTAATATGGCCAAAATGTAAGTGGTTATGATAATTAAATATATCATTGTCTATGCGAAAATAGGTCGGAGAGGAAGCTGCTGCACAAAAATGAACAAAGCTTTCATCTTGATAGCAATAAATTTTATCATCATCAAGATTGTGTATTGTCAAGATAATCCATTGGTTTTTACAAAGTTCTGCAAATTCATTATGTTGAGATAATATCTTTTGCACTTGCTTTAATGTGCAAATAATAAGTAGACATAGGCGGATAGGTTGATGAATTTCTATCATCTGACTCGATAAACCATTTTGTAAGTCACTTAAATATCCATTCATTACCGCTATCAGACCCGTCACATTATGAGGGAGTTTTGTACCGCAGCCATATGATTCATTGTTGATAAAACTGAAGAAGTATTCTAAATTAATGCCAGCACAAACAGGCGCAGCAGAAGTGAGAATGGCTTCTAGAATATCTGCCTCAGGGTCTTGTTTTGACTCATAAGAAATGAGAAAAGCCCGCCTATCTAAAAACAGTGTTCTTGAGTAATGCCGAGGGCCTATAATACAAAGTGCATTGCTGGAGTGTCCGTATTCTGGCCTGGGTTGACGTAAGTCAATAGTACGTTCACGCGCCTTACGTTGATAATAACTAAGTGATTGGTTGGGCATAATTGCAGAAAAACGGCGACACCGTTCCTGGGCATTCCACTGTGCTGCTTTTTGCATGCGCGTTTTAATAGTTGCAAATACCAACTGTTGCTCGGTAGATTGATCATAAAATGTGAGATCATCACTCCCTGTATTATGATATGCCCCAATAAAATGGGTAGTATTCGGAATCACAATATCATGTGTTTTTAATATTTTTCGCACAGTTGGATCATTTAAAATCTGTGCCATCATACGGGCATTTGGGCCGCCTCTTCCTCCTCCGCACGCACCACAATCATAAGCTGCTTCATGAGGATTATTGAGGCTACTGGAACCATGGCCAAGGATGATGACATAGTCTGAGAACTGAGAAGATAATCCTATGTGGCGTAATAAATTTTTTGCGGACGATATGAATTCACTAGGTGTCACGTCCCTCTGTTCTTGAGAATAATGCAATTGGGTCTGTACGAGGTTATTGATAGATTGTCGTGCCCATTGTTTAAGCTGAGAGGTAATACGAGGAGATATTAAATCCAAGGTAAAGGGGATTATTTTAAGAAAAAAGCCGATGAATGACTCGATGGTTCCTGAGAGTAAAGTTTTAGAACTTAATGCGGCCAGCCATTGAAGTTCCCCCCAAAAAAATAGTAGACGTAACCCGATGTGGCGTTGAACACGAGCAACTTCTGTGACGGTATATTCTGGCTTAGCGCTCACGGGACATAAAGCACGTAAATGTTTATCAAAATACCCCTTAAATTGAATATTTAGGCCAAAATGTCCCGGATAACCAAAAGTTTCGCAGGAGGGATCTGCTTCAAGATATCGTCGAAAAGACTCTTCTCGTTCATCTAAGCAGCAGATAATCTGATATTCTGGTCGGTTATTTTGTTTAATGCGTGTTTGTGTACTATAAGTACTTAAAAAGTCTTGATAAAACGTCTGTTCAAATGCACGGTGCAAGAGATAACAACGTGCGTTGTCATCTAAATGAGGTAAGGCTCCCAATAAGTCATTTTTTAATTCAGGATGTTTTTGTAATTCATAAAAGAAATGATTCATGAATCGTTCAGAATGAAGATATATTACTTTTTGACGTGGAATGCTTGGTAATTTTTGCGTAATGGAGCGGATCGCTGCCATTTCACAGAGTACAAGAATAGTCATATACTGCAAGAAGTCAGGTTTAATTGAAGGATTTTTTATCCATTCAGGGTGGGCAACGACACTTTTTTGAAATCCAGACCAACCTTTGTAGCGATATGCTAATTCAAATAGATAGTCGTTTAAATACAGAGGTGGAATATTAAGTTCTTTGAGTAAATACATCAGTGTTTGTTCTGCGGAGTAAGAAGATATTTGTGCGAGCAGTTGGCTTAAAGTTTTAAGAAAGCGAGAATCGAGTAGAGACGATTGTTGATAAAATGCCTTAAAATTATACCATAGTCCTCGTTTTCTATGAGGCATAGCCCAGCTAGCAGAGCCAGCATCAAAATATGCGGAGCAAAACTTGAAAATAATAGGGGCCATTAAATAATCAAGATCGACATTGAACTCGTCACTCATTGCGCCTTGATAAAAATAAATTTTGGAGGTCGTAAATTGTTGTCGAAGTCTTTTTACAGAAGGTTCATTGAGGCAGTTATTTGAAGTTTCTTTTTGTATGAGCAGATGATAAATAATGTGATTCGGCAAATTGAGCTGATATTTTTTTATGTGGCGATTAATTTCTTCTAAAAGAACGGGTTTATGCATATTATGGTATGCATACTCGTTCCAGTAAAACTCTTCAGGCATAAAAGTGTTACATTGGTAGTCATGTGCTGCTTTTTTAACCGCGGTAAAAAAGTCTAGATGTTGGTAATGATGTAGAGGGTTATGGTGCACAAAAAACTCTAAAGGGCCTTGAGCGGGGACATGCTTTTGCGCATAGCATAAGGCTCCGTGCAGTAGCGCGTTGAAGTTATCAGAGATATGAGCAGCGGTATCGTATGGCACTAGGTTAGTTCCTTACCTGTATACCATGGTAATAGAGCGTTAATGATAGTTTTATTAGAGGATGTTTTTCAAGCTTTTTTATTCAAGTACAGGAATTCTCGCTTTATAATGTTAGTCGTACTAAGGCTTTTAAAATAAAGGGAGTTGACAGCATAAGCGCTTGCTTTGTATGCTGCATCATCCCAAATGTGAAGGAAGAGATTCCATGTCAGACTTATCGACAGTATCCCGTACACAAGTACAAGAAGCCTGTGTGCAAGTGGGTAGTTATTTAAATGGACGTATTTTAGGGCAAAAATCCTTGATGACCCGTTTATTAATTGCGGTGTTAGCAGATGGGCATTTGTTGGTGGAAGGTGCTCCAGGCTTGGCAAAAACACGTGCGGTAAAAGAACTGGCATCCGTGATTGAAGGGGAATTCCACCGCATTCAATTTACCCCAGATTTATTACCCAGTGATTTGACCGGCACCGAAGTGTTTCATGCTGAAGACAGTTCTTTTGTGTTTCAACCAGGGCCTATTTTTCATCATATGGTATTGGCCGATGAAATTAACCGGGCGCCGGCAAAAGTACAATCGGCATTGCTAGAAGCGATGGCCGAACGTCAGGTGACGATAGGCCGAAAAACCTATCCTCTACCAGAATTATTTTTAGTAATGGCGACACAAAACCCCATTGATCAAGAAGGAACCTACCCTTTACCGGAAGCCCAATTAGACCGATTTCTCATGTATGCGAAAATCACTTATCCAGCAATGCGCGTAGAGCACGATATTTTGCAATTGGCGCGTCAAGAAGCGATAGGGCAAATTGATCATACACAAGTAAATATCCCTAAAATGACACAGCGTGATGTTTTTCAGGCTCGGCGCTTTGTTTTAGATACGCACATGAGTGATGCACTCGAACATTATATGGTGCAGCTGATTATGGCGACACGTGAACCGAAACGCTATAGTGATGAGTTGGCAGGCTTTATTCGCTTTGGTGCCTCTCCTCGTGGAACAGTCGCCTTAGATCGTTGTGCTAAAGCACATGCCTGGTTATTGGGACGAGATTATGTCGCACCAGAAGATATTCACGCAGTGGTGCATGATGTACTTCGGCATCGTATTTTGTTGACCTATGCGGCGGAAGCCGAAGGGGTCACTACCGATGATTGTATTGACTCCATTTTACGTTTGGTAGCGGTACCTTAGCGCTATGAAGGCATCCTCCGAAGCAGGCCTTATTGCCACCATAGATGAACTCATTGCCCTGAAAGAGTTGGCGCGTGGAAGTATGCGTTCATTGCGTCATAAGGCAGATCACGTGGGTGGATATACAACTCCACTCAGAGGTCGAGGGATGGATTTCTCTGAAGTACGACATTATCAAGCGGGTGATGATATTCGACATATGGAGTGGCGTGTCACCGCACGTACCGGCAGGGCGCATGTCAAATTGTTTGAAGAAGAACGTGAGCGCCCCGTGGTCATTCTGACAGACTTTAATCCCTCGATGTTTTTTGGTACGCGTGGAGCACTGAAATCAGTGACGGCAGCGCGTGTATCAGCATTATTAGCCTGGCTTGGTATGTTGCAAGGGGACAGAATAGGGGGCCTACATTTTTCTGCACAACAACATCATGAATGGATGCCGCGAAGCCGACACTTGGGCATTATGCCTTTATTGGCCTCTTTAGCGTCGTATAGCCAAAAATTACCGGCATCTACTCCGAACACAATGACCGCAAGACCCTTAAGTGATGCCTTTAAGCGTTTACGTTCGGTGGTGCGTCCAGGCAGTTTGTTACTATTAGTCAGTGATTTTTACGCCCTAGATGAAGCCAGTCTTTCGCATGCCAGTCGTTTGCATTTGCATGCAGATATGATGGTCTATCATATTCAAGATTATTTAGAATGTTTTCCCCCGCCGCCAGGGAATTATGTATTTACCAATGGGGTTGCACAAGAAACCTTAGGTCTACACGATAAAGCTTTGCGAGAACGTTACCAAGCGACCTGTGATCAACGTGCCGAGAAAGTACGTCATTGGTGTAAAGATCTGCATATTCCCTACAGTGCCGTGCGCGGAGACCACGATTTGGCAGAGGTCATACAAATGCATTTCGGGAGACGTCATGCCTGAAAATGCATTATTGGCTCAGCTCCGAGACATTCACTTACCAACCCCGTTTTTTTCAGGCGTAGTGGTTTGGGGAATCATAGCATTACTCTGTTTTTTGGGGGCGTTGCTTGTCGTTTATGTGTTCTATCGAGGGTATAAAAGTCGGGCTTTGCAGCGAGAAGCGATGGCGTGTTTAAAGGCCTACGAAAAAGAATATCGGCAAAAGAAAAACACCGCAAAAACGTGTGCGCAGATTTCTGAATTATTACGTCGTGTTGCCTTGGCGTATTTTCCGGGTGAATCGGTTGCGAGTTTACAAGGGACTGCCTGGATTGATTTTTTGAGCAGCAAGGTGAGTGGCTTGAGTTTTCACAGCGTCTCAGACGAAATCTTATTATGGCCTTATCAAAAAGATCAAAGCCAAATGCGAGATTTGCAGCCGCTTTTTAAACAGGTGCAAGCCTTTATTTTACGAAGAGATGTCCCATGTTCCAAATAGCGAATCCCTGGATATTCATTTTTCTACCACTTCCTTGGCTGGTCCGTCGATTTTTTCCGGCGCTATCATTACCAGTGGCGCTGTGGGTGCCTTTTTATGAGGGATTGCCGCTGACGAAGCAACAAGAGCAGCGATACGCTTTATGGTGGTTATGGGCTGTCTGGTGTTTGTGTATTGCAGCAGCGGCTGGGCCACGCTGGCTTGGAGCGCCGACGAGCCCGCCACAAGAAGGCCGTAATATTATGTTGGTCCTTGATCTTTCTGCGAGCATGGGTTTGGCTGATTTAGAAATGCAAGGTCATGCCGTGCCACGGATTGAGGGTGTAAAAGTGGCCGCCGCCGATTTTGTACAAGAGCGGCCAATGGACCGCATTGGTTTAATTTTGTTTGGAACGAGAGCGTATTTACAAACCCCTCTGACCCATGATCATGCGCATGTGTTGAAGCGTTTGGATGATGCGACGGTGGGCTTGGCTGGCAGAACCACTTCCATTGGCGATGCGTTAGGATTAGCCATTAAACGTTTACAGAATGTACCGCATCAAGGAAGAGTTATTATTTTATTGACCGATGGTGCGAATAACTCAGGCATGCTCTCCCCCAAGCAAGCCGCTAAATTGGCCCATCAAGATGGCATAAAGGTATATACCATTGGCCTCGGCCCAGGAGACATGCGGCAAGATTTACAACAATTTTTAGTGGCAATGAATGGGGCGTCTGATTTAGACGAGCCTACTTTAAAATTAATTGCGAATACGACGGGTGGACGCTATTTTCGAGCCACCGACAAAGCCAGTTTATCAAAAATTTACAATATGATTAATCAAATGGAGGCGGTGCAACAGCCGGAAACGCCCTTTATTTTAGAACAAGAATATTATCCCTGGCTTTTAGCCGCAGCTATACTGATAAGCGTAATTGCTTTATGGCGCAGGAGACAGTCTTATGCTTGAATTTCATTTCTTAAGACCCGCATGGTTTTTGTTCTTGCTTCCGCTGCTATGTTGGCGATTTTCTGGGTGGAAACAATCACAAGGATCTTGGGCGTCTTTTTGTGATCCCATCCTACTCAAACAGAGTCTCTCACAGGGCGTCAGCAAAAAAGGGCCTGCTTATTTTGCGTGGAGCCTGTTTTTTATGACCTTGGCATTGGTTGGCCCGACCTGGAAATATCAGATGGTGTCTTCTTATCAGAGTAAAGGGGTTCGGGTAGCGGTGCTTGACTTGTCTGCGGGCATGTTAGCCAGAGACGTATCTCCTAGTCGTTTGCAGCGCGCACAATTTCTGTTGCATGATCTTTTTCAAAAATCTCAAGAGGGCATGTGGAGTTTGATTGTATATAGTGGTGAGCCCTTTGTAGTGTCTCCTCTGACCTTAGATGCGAAGACCATCGATACCTGGGTCGACCCTTTACGTCCAGAATTGTTACCGGTGGAGGGGCATCGTTTAGATATAGCCCTGGAAGAGGCTGCACGTATGGTGCGTGGGCAAGAAGCTCATTCCGCCAAAATCGTCGTAATGACAGGCGATCCGCCTTCGGCAGAAGCCTGTGCGGTAGCGACTACTTTGGCGCAGGCAGGGCTGCAGTTGTCTATTGTACCTTTCCAGGCAGATAGCGCCGATCTTTCTGCTTTTGCTGATTTTGCTAAAGCCGGAAATGGTTTGTTATTACCCCTAGATGCACATCGAATAGAGGCTTGGGTAGCGGGCTCAGCCAGTGCGCGTACCATACAGCAGGTGCCGACAAAAGTACGTATTTGGGAAGATGAGGGGCGCTGGTTTTTATTTCCGGCGGGACTCTGTTTATTAGCGACGTTTCGTCGACAGTATTGGGAGTCAAGACTAAAATGAAATGGCGAAGTTTATTCGGTATTTTGTGCTTGAGCTGTGGTTTGTCTTCAACGCTGTGGGCTTGGGGGCGGACGGAGTGGCAAGGGGTAGAGGCGTATCGATCGAAGCATTATAAAAAAGCAGCAAAAGTGTTTTCGCAGATAGACTCGCCTTGGGCTTGGTATAATGAAGCGAATGC
>JAUYSE010000169.1 GCA_030696465.1 Legionellaceae bacterium | reverse complement strand
TCAGAGCTCCTACGTACCGCGGCTTGTCCGCGGTATCCAGCTATTCGGAGACTGATGGTCTTCGTATCCCTGGATCCTGCGGACAAGCCGCAGGACGTAGGCCTCTACTTAAAGCTAAACCGGCGAGTGCGTAACATGAGTTATTAATATACATAGTGTATGTTATACATTGGATATACTGAAAATCAAACAAAATAAATGAGGTATATGAATAGAAAAAACTGGGAATGGATTTCTAAAAACGTACGGAAAGATCTATTTTTTTTCCTCTCCCTAACCCTCTCCGCGATTAATCTTTAGCGTTTTTTACATAATTTCTGTCGCGGCGAGGGGATCAGTTCTGTGGAAGAAATAAACAAACGGATCTACACATTAAGAGGGAAACAAAGCACTGCATGCGTAACAGGAGTAAATAAGCATTCCCGCGTACCACGAAGCCAGTGCGGGTGACGATGAAGGGGGGCCCCCGTCCGCGCGCAGGCTTTTGCGAGCACGGCGGGGTCCGCAATCGGCAGGACCCGCCTTTCCAATCTAGAAAAAGCGGGAATTCCTTTTACGCAATGGGATTGTCTTTCGATAAATGACGAGACAAGCGAATAGTTACGCCAAAATACCTATACATTAATTTAGTCAAGCGCCTCGAGCCAGCACGAGTACCGCATTCGCGCCACCAAAAGCAAAGTGGTGAGATAATGCCACATTGATGCGCTTTTCGCGTGCTTCATTGGGTACATAATCGAGATCACAAACAGGATCAGCTTGGTTCAAGTTAATGGTAGGTAATAGTTTATCATTTTGAATGCTTAATACAGTGGCAATGACTTCCATGACGCCTGCAGCGCCAATCGCATGCCCAGTCATCGATTTTTGTGCGGAAATCGGAATATCATAGGCCCGTTCGCCAAATACGGTTTTAATCGTTTGGGTTTCTACTACATCATTTAATTGCGTGCCTGTGCCATGCGCATTAATATAATCTATATCATTCACGCTGATACACGCATCGTCTAATGCGGCAAGCACTGCGCGCACCTGACCTTCTGAACTTGGTGCCGTTAAATGCGTCGCATCACAGCTCTGACCAACCCCCAGCACTTCCGCATAAATCGTGGCCCCACGCGCTAAAGCATGTTCTCTTTCTTCTAGAATAATCATTCCCGCACCATCAGCCATGACCATCCCGTCACGGGTACTATCAAAAGGGCGACAAGCACTTTCAGGGGTGTCATTCCGCGTCGACATGACGCGTAATTTACACCACGCCGCCATAATGGTTTCCCATAATAAAGACTCTGTACCTCCACTTACAGCAACCTGCAGCTGCCCAAGCCTGATTTTTTGATACGCATGCGCAATTGCTTCTGCAGAAGAAACACAGGCATTAGAAATAGTGCTGTTGGGTCCACCCATTCCAAATGCAATGGCAACATGATTCGCAACAGAATTGGGCATGCCACGGATTACACTCAAAGCAGGGATTTTTTTCCAACCGTCTTTATAAAAGCTTTCATACACAGACTCTAACTCTGGCGAGCCCCCTAAACTGGTGCCAATAAAGGTGCCAGCACGTACCAAATCTGCTTTTTGCAAACCGGCTTTTTGAATCGCTGCATGCGCACAATACAAAGCATATTGCGCTACTCGAGGGTAACGGTTCGGTTTGTTAAATTCAGGGATATTATCCAGAGAAAAATTTGCAACTTCTCCGGCAATTTGCGTTGTATAAGGCGAAGGATCATATTGTTGAATCCGGCGAATGCCTGACCGTCCTTGACTGGCAGCTTCCCAAAATGTATCCAGTGTATGTCCTATAGAGGACACTATTTCCATTCCGGTAATCACAACCCGTTTCTTCATGTATTGCCTCAACATCATTGTTTAGGGTTCTATCTAATAGACCTAAACATCTAAAAGTATCTGTAGATTCTCTACTGATACAGACCAAAAATCAATAACTTGTTTAACCTCAAATCCAAGTCTTCTATATAAATTAAGAACTTTTATATCTCGTGCCTCTACCTCTAAACACTGAATCATTTTATGATTTTGATCGGCCACTTTAATAATCGCTGCTAATAAATCAGAACCTAGGCCCTGACATTGATAAGCCGGTAAAACTCCAATATCAGAAAAATAAGCGTCTTCTGTTTCCCAACGAATATGGGCTTTGCCCACAATATTATTTTGAAACTCCCCTACGACGACGGTATAACTCGGATGTGATAATAAAGCTTCAAACCTCTCTTGCATCTCACTAGATTCATCCGGGAAACACGCCGCATCGATAGTACACAAGACATCTATATCTTGCAGGGTTGCTGTACGTACTTGCAATACTCCTCGCGTCAGGCAATAGTTCAGTTGTTGTGTACATGTCACAGACACTGGTTGCTTTCTCTGCATTGGATAGTCGCTATGATCGTATTGCAAACTATGCTGTGATAACCATGACAAAGTTGGTGATGCAGAAAAAACTATCGTCTCAACTCTATGACACATAGGCAACATATGGGATAGCAAGCGTCGTGCGATTCCTTGTCGACGATGGCTAGGCGCTACTAATAAGCTTATCTCTGCACGATTTGCAAAGAAAAAATAAATACTGATAAACCCGACTAATCGACCATTATCCCAATAAAGAATATTACTATGTTCTTCTCGGGCAACCATTAATAGATGCCAATGCAGTGCTGGCAAGCCAGCATCTGCACAGTCACATTCATCGCATAATTTTTTCAGTGCGTCGAATTGTGCATCATTCAACATCCCTGTCCACTGCATATTCATAGTTTAGAATGGAATGTCATCATTTAAACCAGCTAAAGCGCCCTGAGGATATGCAGGTGATTCTTGTTGTGCACGTGGCGCAGCTGCTCCAGAAGCAGGCTCTTCACCAGCATAAGCAGGTACATCATCATATGCCCCACCACCCGCACCAGCACGTGTATCCAGCATTTGTAGTTCTAAGGCAACTATTTCTGTCGTATAACGATCTTGTCCCTGAGGATCCTGCCATTTTCTGGTACGTAAACTACCTTCGAGATACACTCGCGAACCTTTACGCACATAGTCTCCAGCAATCTCTGCTAAACGGTTAAATAACACCACTCGGTGCCATTCTGTACGTTCTTGCTTTTCACCTGTTTGTTTATCTTTCCAGTTTTCTGTGGTTGCCACAGAAATAGTTGCGACTTTACCACCACTCGGTAAATGACGAACTTCTGGATCGGCGCCTAAATTACCAATTAAAATTACTTTGTTAATACCTCGTGCCATACTACTCTCCTCATTGCAAGATGAACCGCGATAAGTATACTCGCAAGCAAGACAATTTGCCTATAACGTATCGATAAAAAATTGAATTTTGTGCATATTTGCACACAGGTAGATTGGGCAAAAGCCCAATCTATGAAGACAAAATACCTGGTTATTACCCTTCTTTTTTCTTTAATCTTTTTTCTGTTCTTTTCTCACTGGCAGTTTTCAAAGGTTTTTTCTTGGTATCTTTCTTTTTATCTAGACCTTTGCTCATGATTTCACTCCGTAAATATGTGAAGGACTTAAATACAAACTTCAACCTCACCCTAACAGATTTCAGCATGCAAATCTAGATTTAAGAGCAATCGTCAGCTATTCCCGCCTAACCCCAAAACTCTACCAATCTTTTATGTTGGCGTCACCTCTCCACGCAAAGAATGCCGCATCGCATCTCGAATTTGCGCTGCAGTATTTCCTTTACTCAACAAATATAATAACTTTCCGTACACCGCCTCCATGGTCATATCATAAGCACTGATAAACCCCATTTCTTGTAAGGCATAACCGGTCGCATAATGACTCATCGCAACACTCCCGATGCGACACTGCGTCACATTCACGAGCAATACTCCCTTTTGATGGGCTTTTTCCAATACCTGTAAAAATGCTTTGTCTTGACTAGGCGCATTTCCGGCACCATAGGTTTCTAAAATAAATACATCTAAGGGTTGCGCTAAAATAGCTGCCAAAACTTCCTGCGAATATCCGGGAAATAAACGAAAATTAGCCATACGCTGCGACTGCATCTTGCTCCAATGCAAAGGCTTTTTCGGCGCTGAGAGTAATAATGTACGATCTAAGCAGACTTCAAATCCTATGCGCCCTAACGGAGGAAAATTCGGAGAATCAAAAGCTGAAAAACCACCCACACTTACTTTTTGCGTTCTATTACCGCGCAACAAAGTATGATTAAAATAAATACAAACCTCATGAATATCGTCGGATTGCGCCAGTAACAAGGCCATAATGATATTATTCATCGCATCATTATGTACTTCGGATAAGGGTATTTGTGAACCGGTCAAAATTACCGGTTTACCTAAGTGCTCGAACATAAAAGATAAAGCCGTCGCGGTATAGGCCATGGTATCCGTACCATGCAAAATGACAAAACCATCAAACTCCGTATAATGCTGCACAATATCTGCCGCAATACGATTCCACTCTATTAAAGTGATATTCGAAGAGTCTAATAATGGTTGATATTCTAATATCGTATACGCAGGCATCTCTGTATGCTGCAGGACGGGATGGTCCAACAATACTTTTGCCACATAGCCCTCCGCCGGCTCATAGCCATGCGGTTTTTTGACAGAGCTGATGGTGCCCCCCGTATTAATGATTAATACCTTCTTTTTCATAGCCTCTCCTACAAACCACGTCCGCCATTCACCGCCAAAATCTGCGCGGTCACAAAGCGCTGTGTGTGTAAAAACCATACCGCTTGCGCAATATCTTCTGGCGCGCCCTGTATTTTAAGCGCGGTCTCTTCTCTAATTTGTTGCCGCACAGCTTCGCTCAAGTGATTATCGCCTTCTGGCCATAATATCGCCCCCGGCGCCACCGCATTTACACGGATGGCCGGCGCAAAGCGTTTTGCTAAAATACGGGTTTGCGCATGTAACGCCGCTTTAGACTGTATATATATCCCATACCCCTTGAGCGTACTGTCGGCATGCATATCACTAATATAGACTATAGATCCCTTATTTTCCGCTAAATAAGGGAAAGCCATTTCACTCAATTGCCAAGGTGCTTTTACATTCACCGTAAAAATAGGGTCCCACAATGACATCGCATCGGGCACATCATCTGTGCGTATAAAAACCGAAGCATTATGCACTAACAGATCTAAACGCCCCCCCCACTCTACAGTTGCACGCAGTAAGTCCGACAAAGCTTTTGGATCCGCTAAATCTGCCGCAATCGCCAGCGCAGAATTGGCGCGTTGACGATTACACTCTGCGACCAATGCTTGCGCTTCTTCTGCTGATTGCCAATAGTGCACCACCACTCGCATCCCTTGTGCATGCACATATTTTGCAATCGAAGCACCAATACGGCGTGCTGCACCCGTAATCAAAGCCACCCCTTGTTTCCCTGCCTGAGTCACGTTATGCTCCCTCTCTTTCCTTTATAAAATATATCATAAATCTACTATGCATTCTGCACTGATTCAGTATCTGCAACAACACGGCTCTCTGTCTTTTTTCGATTTTATGCAACAGGCACTTTACCATCCCATCGAGGGATATTATTGTCACGGAAAGCCAAAATTTGGAAAAGCGGGTGATTTTATGACCGCGCCAGAATATACCCCACTTTTTGGGAAAGCATTGGCCCATGCCTGTCTGCCACTTCTAGAACAACTAGAACAGCCCATTCTTTTAGAAGTGGGGGCCGGTAGTGGCAAACTTTGCGTGGATCTCCTCAGAGCCCTACGTGACTGGAATCACCTTCCTGAGCAATATTGGATTTTGGAGTTAAGCCCTAGTTTACGGCAAACCCAACAAGCCTATGTTGCTGAACAGCTCCCCGAATTGTATTCTCGCGTTACTTGGTTAGACCGCTGGCCTACGCAAAAAATCCAAGGGATTCTCATTGCAAATGAAGTACTGGATGCCATGCCGGTACAACGATTTTTACATACAGAACAAGGATTTTTTGAAAATTGGGTGCAATACGACGAACAAAAAGGATTCACAGAATGCTTTAAACCGCTCAGTGATCCCGCTTTACTCCCCACCCTCCTAGAGCACTTCCCTCTAAAACAATACCCTTATCTGTCCGAAATACATCCCTTACATACCCCGTGGATTCAAAGTGCCGCAGAATGCTTTAGTAAAGGCGCAATGTTGTTACTAGACTATGGTTTTCCGCGCGCAGAATATTATCATCCTGATCGCAATCAAGGAACCCTCATGTGCCACTATCAACATCGTGCACATCCGAATCCCTACGTGCACGTGGGATCTCAAGATATTACCAGTCACGTTGATTTTACCCTTATAGCCGAAGCAGCACAAAAAGCCGGTTGGGCCGTCACTGGTTATACGCATCAAGCTGCATTTCTGATCAACAATCGTATTTTAGAATATATCTCCGTTCCAGAGACCCCGAACAAAAACACCCTAGAATCTCAACATGCGCTACAATTATTATTACACCCAGCAGAAATGGGTGAATTATTCAAAATTATAGCGCTCAGCTCAGACCAACAGCTGGTACCAGGTGGTTTTGAGCGCTATAATAAACAAGCGCAATTATAGACTAGACCACCAAATAAGGAACACCATGAGTAATCGTTATCTGTCTACGGTAGAGCTGCATAAAGAATCAATGAAGTTTTCTGCAGGACACACTACTATTTTTTCCGCGACCGAGCGTGAACCTTTGCACGGACATATGTACACCGTCTATTTGGCACTCAGTACTTGGATCGAAGAAAATGGCATGACCTTCGACTATCGATATTACAAAAAACGTATTCTTGAGCTCTGCAAATATCTAAACCAAACTTTTTTGATGCCCCAATATTCGCCTTATCTACAATATCGGGAAGATGACGCCTACTATTATTTTACCTTTAACGAAAAAACCATGCCTTTTTTAAAAGAGGATATCACTTTACTCCCACTCACCAATATTACCGTAGAAGAGCTTTCGCGTTGGTTTATTCAAGAACTGATTGCCGACCAACAAGAGTTAGATAAACATCGCATAGAAACCATCGTAGTTAAAGTCTCATCCGCCCCCGGGCAATCTGCAAACCACACTTGGACGCGACCTCCTTTATGACGCACATCATACAAGTCAGCATCCCGCATAGTTATAAATCCTATTTTGATTATCAATGGGACGGAGCGCCTCCGCCCATTGGCGTAAGAGTTACCGTTCCCCTCCGTAGACAAACACGCATTGGTGTTATTGTCGGGATCAGTACCCATTCGTCACACAAAACGCTGAAATCTATTATTCGCGTACTCGATGATGTTCCTGTTATCACCCCAGATATACTGCAGCTTTGTCAATGGATTAGTCAGTATTACCACTCACCACTATCAGAAGTGCTTGCCTTAGCGTTACCAAAAAAATATCGTCTAGGACAACCACAACAACTCGCCACACAAGTGTTATATGCAACACAAAAGGCACCTCCTGAGAAGCTCACCCCTAAAACACTGGCGCTATGGCAGTTTATCCAACAAAACCCCTGGAGTTCTTGGCAGTCTATCCGACAAGCCGGCTTTAGCAAGCTCATGCTGCAACGCTTAGAGCCCAGCCTACATCAACAAGAAAGCTTTCAACTCCCACCACGGAGTGGTTCAGATAACCCAGAACTCCCTTTAGCGCTACATCCCGAACAAAAAATAGCGGTCGATACTCTGTTAGCATCACAACAGCAATTTGGCTGTTTTTTGCTTCAAGGGGTTACTGGCAGTGGCAAGACAGAAGTGTATTTGCAAATTTTAACGCCTATCCTCGCAGCAGGTAAACAAGCACTTATTTTAGTCCCAGAAATTGGTCTCACCCCCCAATTAATGGCACGCTTTCAATCGCGCTTTACAGAGCCGCTCGTAGTGCTACATTCGCATCTCAACGATACTGAACGACAAAACGCTTGGCAACTTGCCAAAGAAGGTATTGCCCGTATTGTATTAGGGACACGCTCTGCGGTCTTTACCCCCATGCCTGATTTAGGCATTATTATTATTGATGAAGAGCATGATCTCTCCTTCAAGCAAATGGATACCGTACGTTATTCCGCTCGAGATAGCGCCATCATACGAGCCAAAAATAAGAATATCCCGATTCTGTTAGGCTCGGCAACGCCTAGCCTAGAGACTCTCGCCAATGTACAACAACAAAAATATCAGCGATTGCTATTAACGCAACGCGCCATTAATACCACCCCTTTACACTATACCTTGGTGGATTTACGACTGCATAAAACGAAAGAAGGGATTGCCGACCTCACCTGTGAGAGAATCAAACAACATCTTGATGCGGGGCAGCAAGTCTTACTCTTTATTAATCGCCGTGGCTTCGCACCTGTTTTATTATGCGGAAATTGCCATCATATTTTGGATTGTCCCGCTTGTGATAGTCATCAAACTTGGCATGAGTCTATCCAAAAACGTATTTGTCATCATTGTGGGGCGCAACACGCGAAACCGCAAAGCTGCCCGAAGTGTCAGCAATCTGCTTGGGTAGCGATTGGGTCAGGCACCCAACGCATTGATCAATATCTACAAGAAAAATTTCCAAATACCGCGCTCGTACGCATTGATAAAGATACCGTATCTCGAAAAGCGGCCTTTGATACCGAACTGCAACGTATAGAACGCGGCGAGGTACAACTGCTGGTTGGCACACAAATGCTAGCCAAAGGGCATCATTTCCCTAAACTTTCTTTAGTGGTTATTCTCGATACCGACAATGGCTTATTTCATCATGATTTTCGAGCACTAGAGCGTTTAGGTCAATTGCTGACCCAAGTTGCAGGAAGGGCTGGCCGCGCCGAAACTGCCGGCGAAATTGTTCTGCAGACCTATTATCCACAGCACCCTCTACTGCAGTGTCTTATTCAAAAAGGGTATGATGCATTAGCCCAAGAATTACTGCTCACCCGTCAAAAAGCGCAATTACCCCCTTTTCATTATCTGGCCCTATTACGCGCAGAACACAAATCTGAAAATGTTGTATCTTCTTTTTTTAAGCACCTCTGCGCGCAAACACTACCCATGCAGATGATTGGCCCCGCCCCCGCCCCACTGGCGCGTAAAGCCAAACAACACCGGATGCAATTACTGCTTAAATCTCATTGCCGAGCCCAATTACATCAAGGTTTAGAGGCCTTATATCAGCTCTTAGAGACGTTTCCGCTTGCGAAAAAAGTACGCTGGAGTGTGGATGTGGATCCTTTGGATTTTTCGTAAAAATTTGCATTTCATACTACTTTTAGTAGTATAATAAGTATTATTTTTAAACTTCAGGAAATTGAGTCATGAACGCACAAAAATTGTCTATTTCATTGCCATATGAACAATGTGCATTTATTGATGATTATCAAGCAGAAAATCATTTAAAAACACGTTCAGAAGTCATCAAGGCGGCTATTTATTTATTGCAACAATCCTATCTTGAATCTTGTTATCGCGAAGCCAATCAAGAAATTAATAGCGATTTTGATATTACTACTAACGATGGGCTCGACGAACATGAAACGTGGTGAAATTTATTTTGCCGATTTAGATCCAACTATCGGACATGAAATTAAAAAGCGCAGACCCGTTTTAATTGTGAGTAATAATGCGAGCAATAAATCATCGGATCTCATTACTATTGTTCCAATTACTTCTAACATCAGCAAGGTGTATCCGTTCGAGGTCTTTTTAACGGCCATAGAAACAGATTTACCCAAAGATTCTAAAGCACAATGTCATCAAATTAGAACTATTTCAAAATCTAGAATTGAGCATTCTAAGCGCGCTGGCTATGTGCAGCAATCTATGGATAAGATACAGAGCGCGCTTAAATTACATTTAGATTTAGAATGATCTTATGCGTTACACCAAAGGCGGTGGCTCGGCGGGCGCAGGCTGTTTAGATACCACCAACAATCGACTCACCCGTTGAATACCCCGTGGTAACACTCGGCCGCGACGTGCACGTTCACCTTGATAATGTTTGAGATCGGCTGGTTTCAATAATAAGTGCCGATTGCCGGCCTCTATTCGCAAATGATCGCCTTCTTGTAACACCGCGACATACAGCATGGCATCTTCACCACCTTTAGCCAACTGCATACACTTCACCCCTTTTCCACGCGACAACTCGGCAAGCGTATTCCCAGGAAATACCAACAAACGACCCTCGCGATTCACACAGGCCACCCAGGTGCCTTCTGTGCCAAATTTTTGCATGGGTAATATCTGACTGCCTGCTACTAATTTTAAACAGGTTTTTCCATTTTTATTTTTACAGTATAAAGATTCTAACGTAGTATAAAAGCCATAACCTGAAGACTGTGTTAACAACACTTGCTCTTGGGGATCGCCCCCTATCATGCTTTCAAAGGTATGTCCTTCACCTGCATTACAACGGCTGGTTAATGGCTCCCCCTGACCACGTGCTGAAGGCAAACTATGCCCTGGCACACTATACACCTTGCCTTCGCTGTCTAAAAATACAATCATTTGCGTACTACGCGCCAAAATTTGCGCTTTCAATGCGTCCCCGGTTTTATAACTCAGTGTTGAACCATCGACATCCCAACCTTTCGCCGCACGAATCCAGCCTTTTTCAGACAATACCACCGTAATCGGCTCGCTCGGCACCACTTCTTTTAAAATTTGCGCTTGTGCACGCATCACTAGTGGAGAGCGCCTCACATCACCAAAACGTGCGCTATCTTCTTTAATTTCACGCTTCACCAAAAGCCGTAATTTTTTCGGATCTGCCAATATCCCTTCTAGCTCGGTCGCCTCGGTACGTAGTAAATCCCACTCTTCCTGTAAACGTTGCGCTTCTAAACGCGCTAAATGCCGCAGTTTCATATCCAAAATAGCATCGGCTTGCAACGCACTTAAAGAAAATCTCTGCATTAATGCTGCTTTAGGTTGATCTTCTTCGCGAATAATACGAATCACTTCTTCCAAGTGTTGATGGGCTATTAATAGACCCTCTAACAAATGTAAGCGCTGCTGTATGTGTTCTAAACGGTAACGCAAGCGACGCTCTACCGTTTGCAGCCTGTATTGCAACCACTCTAATAATAGCGGTACTAAACTTTTAACCTGTGGTTTACCATCTACCCCTATCACATTGGCATTAAAACGATAACTACGTTCTAGATCGGTACTGGCAAACAGGTGCGACATCAAGCCTTCTACGTCGACACGACCCGAACGCGGGATAATGACTAAGCGTGTGGGATGCTCGTGATCCGACTCATCCCGAACATCGTCGACTAAAGGTAACTTCTTTTGCTGCATTTGTGCAGCAATTTGTTCCATAATTTTGGCGCCAGACACCTGATAGGGTAAAGCAATAATCACAATTTGATGATTTTCTATTCTATACACCGCTCGCATCCGAATACTGCCATTGCCAGTGGCATACATGGCCGCAATCTGTTCTGGTGGGGTAATCACTTCTGCGGCGGTTGGAAAATCTGGACCGGGCAAATACTGCATCACATCAGTCAACGATGCCGTTGGATTATCTAAAAGATAAACACAGGCTGCTGCAACTTCAGAAAGATTATGGGGCAACACATCCGAAGACATACCCACTGCAATACCCGTGCCACCATTCAATAAGACATTGGGTAAACGCGCCGGCAATAAGAGTGGCTCTTGTAAAGTACCATCAAAGTTATCGCCCCAATCCACGGTGCCTTGCGCTAATTCTGCCAGTAACACTTCTGCATAAGGCGACAAACGTGCTTCTGTATAGCGCATCGCGGCAAACGATTTAGGATCGTCCGGGGAGCCCCAGTTCCCTTGGCCATCAATAAAGGGATAACGATAGGAAAACGGCTGCGCCATTAATACCATGGCTTCATAACAGGCACTGTCTCCGTGTGGATGAAATTTACCTAAGACATCCCCGACGGTACGTGCAGATTTTTTATATTTTGCCGCTGCTTTTAAACCTAATTCAGACATGGCGTAAATAATACGTCGCTGTACTGGCTTTAAGCCATCGGCGAGATGAGGAAGCGCTCGATCTAAAATGACATACATCGAATAATCTAAATATGCTTTTTCTGTAAATGTCGCCAATGGCATACATTCTGTATTTGCGGTCATTCCCATACTATTACCTATCAATGAAGTTCATTATCGTCTGCTATGCGCGATCAGGCGTTGTGTCTTGAGTATATCATACCGTTTTTTACCAACACAGGCGATGGCTTTTATCGATAAAATTTGAGTATTATTAGAGCATAATCTATACTTATATCCAAGCTGACTTGAACGAGAACCTTATGCCACACCCATCCCCCATATTTGAACCTGTTCCCGGAGCTACGTCGGACCATACCCGTCGTTCTATTCAAGTCACATTTGAACGAGGCATAGACCAACAAGGTCAACCGAAACCGCCACTGGTGGTCAAGGCTGGCACCTGGAATATGCAAATGTTCTGCCGCAGCAAACAGAGTAATGGGGGGCATCACTCAAACAACCCCACCGATACCGATGAAACTCCTGATACCGCTCAAGGCCCTGGCACTTATACTCAGCGGAAACTCAAGCAAATTGATCAACTAGAAAAAATGGTTACGCAAGGCTGCGATATTATCGCCCTACAAGAACCGGACTGGTACTATCATAAAGATGAGAAGAACCAATATTCTCTACGGAAAGCATACATGGATATGCTCAAAAAGCATGGCTATGACATTGTGCTTTCTGGTCAAGGCGTACAACCCCTTATCACCGTCTATAATGCAAAAAAATTCAAGCATGACAAAAGTGAAGGACAAATCAAAGGGACAGTAGGAAAAAGTCCTCATCGTGCATTAGAAAGTGTGTTCACAGACAAGGCTACTGGCCAAGCGTTTGTTATTGGCAACCTCCACTTAGAGTTCGGCCAAGATCATCGTCAACGTATAGCTGATTTGCAAAAAGGATATCAAACGAGTGGACATCCCACGATACTCTTGGGGGATACTAATAATGTGGTCAATCTCACCACCGATAATGCGCTCGGGGATTATTTTTTACCGACAAATATTTCTATGGATAACACAACGGGAAAACTAACCGCCCGACATAATGTAGCACTACCAAACGGCACATTTCCTAATAAAATTTATGATACTTTTTTTGTGAGCGGCGGAGGGCATGATGCATTGATAACGGACACTGAGGGCGAATATTTCTCAACAGATTCGAGCAACAATGACATTAGCCTTGTGCCAATTCCCCCCAATAGATTGCGCACACATTTTCTGCTTGCCGGGCATCCATGGATGCCGATGAAAAAACATTTACAAAGAGTTTTTGATACGTTTACCAAAAATTCTCAGGATGGAGTCGCTTATCAAGAATGGCATACCCTACAAGCATACATAAATGAGGGGAAAATCTTTAAAAATCAAGATAAAGATAACTTTGATTATTGTCAGAAATGTTACTCTGACCTATTGGGACAGAAAAAAGCTGCCACCCCTGCAGTAGGAGTGAAACCAGTAGTGGGAGTGGCTGCCCCAGTAGCAGGACCCGCCTCAAAAATAGACAAAGCCGTAAAAATTCCGACATTTCAGGAGATATCTAATGCCCAGTTATCTGATAAATTAAACTTCTATAAATCACTATTAACCACGCTCACAGGTAAAAATCATCTAAAAGAATATGTGCAAACATACTTACCCTCATTAGCAAAGAGCGACACTATTTTATTAGAAATTAAGTTCATTCACGCATTGCAAGAGTTAAGCGAATACAAGGAAAAATTAGAAAATTTATCGAAGAAAGCTGACTCCACTAAAAAGCCCTTAATTGATCAAAAAGTAAATATACTAAAGACGTTACTACAGGAAAAACCCTCTGAGATAACCGCAGCGCAAATACATAGTTTAAGCAGTAAGCGTAATACTTGGGATTTTTTTCATAAAACCCCAAAAAGTTTACAATTAGCGACTAAAATGCTTAGCGCATTAGGGGCGTTGGAAGAAGCGCTTCCGCCGCCCGTTCAGACCGCCGCCCCACAGTGAAGGTTTAACGCGAGGGAGTTCCTTGCCGCTGATGTTAGTTTGGCTCGGAAGGTGAGTTATACCGTTGGTGCCGGCGGTAACGCAGCCTCGACTTCTTTCAGCAAGGTTGCTGTTTTTTTACTAAAAAATCCTGCAGTAACTGGAGCATTTTTTGTTTTATCCTGCAGATCTTTCAGTAAATTACGCACCTCTTGAATAGACACATTGGGCTTTTCCAGCAACGCTTCCAACTTGTGCAATCCCTCAATTTTAAGGGTTTTTCTTTCTTTGTTGTTCGGAATAAACCTTTGCTTTTCTAACTCAAGTTCATCGATACGTGTATGTACTCGAGTTTTCAAATAGCTGGCTTGTTGTTGATTCAGTACCTCTATCTGGGTTGATGGAACAACTGGTTTATCATCCGGTGTCGCAGAACTAGCAGTGGTCAAACTAGGGGGCATCAAACCAGGCCCGGTTGCAAGCGTCAGATCAATGAGATTATGCATCGCTGGTTGATGCCCTTGACTCGCGGCCAACGCATTATAATATAACTCAGCCTGTTTATTTGGCGCGCCACCAATATCCTCTAAACTATACAGGTGAGCTAATTCATAGCTGGATAGAGAAAAACCACTGTTCGATGCGTTTTCAAACCATGTCTGAGCTGCAACATAATCTTTTTTTAGAAGAAACGCACGAGCATACTCATGCATAGCCCTTGGATCTCCACGATGTGCTCCGAGAGCAAAGTATTCCATGGCTTTTGCTCGGTTAGCTAAGCCCTTCGTATCTGATCCTATTTGCGCTCTATAGTACATATCTCCCAAAATACCGGGTGCGCGAATATGTCCCATATCGGATGCTTTTTCAAACAATTTTTGTGCGGCGGTATAATTCGGTTTTCCATCCACTTCACCTTCGCCATAAAGAAACATCCATGCACGCTCAACCATCGCCTCAGGATAATCGGCTTCTATTCCCTTCTCTAAAAATTCAGCAGCAATTGCAAAGTTAGCTGAAGTGCCCAATTCTGCATTCTCAAAATGCAAGCGTGCAAACTCAACCATTGCTTCACTATTGCCACGCTGTATTGCAATAGTGAAGTAGTCCATAGCTTTGTTAACATTGGGAGCTTCGCCAAGCAAACCATCCCTATACATCCGTGCTAAATGGCAAGGCGCCCAAACGTCTCCCTTTTCAGTGGCTTCTTTAAAAAGAGCGCTTGCCTGCTGATGGTTAGGGACCTTATCCGGCTCCCCCTCTCCTCTCAAATACATCAAGCCGCGACGACCTATCGCCACAGGATTATTTTTTTGTATCGCTGCCTCGCAAGCCTCAATCGCTTTTTTATATTCTCCTTGCCCCACATATATATATGCCTGCAAAATTAATATATTACCGTTTTCATTGCTTTCTAAAAAAGGTTGTTTTTTCTCAAAGAACTTGATCGCATCCTCTGAGGAAATCAAATCAAGTATCTTTTTAAAACGGCTATACCATTCCCAAGTAGCAGCATCCGTAGTTAACAACAACTCGAGCTCTACATCAAAATTATCAGGCAACATAAAAACCCCTCATATACTATAAAAAACTAATTACCAAAATTATAGCATACAACCCAAATATCAATCTAATCTTGCTTGTTCGCACCGAAAATACAAAGCTTGCATAAACTCTGAAAAAATTGTGGATAAATTATCAAGCCTACGCGCACAGAAAAAAACAAAATTTGCAACGCATTGATAATTAAAATCAAATGATCACAACAAACAACTCGAACAAACATTCATCCTGTGGATAAGTTGGTGCAAAACAAGAAATTTCTTAATATAGATTCACCCCCTAAACCGCGGCAAGATGCTATAAAGTCACCCTATTAAAAGCGCTATAACAAACTTATAAACCCTGTAACTATAGCACCCCCGTCAATCATGATTTATAATAAACCCAATGGGTGATAATATAAGCACAGGAGTTTAAATGCAAACCACTGTAAATACCGCCGCATTTCACTTTGATAACCGTGTTGCTAATTTAAATTATTGGTACACGGAAGCGCAAATGAACGATGTGGGGATTCACTGGCAAAACACCGCCGCCTGTCGCTTATATGTCCCACCCACAAGACGAGGTGCTCACACTGATTTTCAAGAAAGCCTTCTTCCAGACATCCTCGAATTTCCTTTCCATGTCATGTTACCTATCAATTTAGGTGGGGGGCACTGGACTTCGCTAGCAATGCGCCTTGAAGAAACTACCGAAAAACACAGTGACAAAAAAATAATAAGCGCGCATTTTGGATATGCGGATTCTATGAGTGTCTCCAAAAAACTGCCCAGTGCGGTAAATACAGAAATACAGCGCATTAACGCAGTGCTACAAGAAAAATGGCCCGACAGTTTAAAAAGCGAACATTGTACAAAAAAAGTCTATACTGAAGCCTGGCAACAATCGGATGGTTCCTCCTGTGGCCCTTATTCACTAGAGAATGCCCGTCGATTTCTCGCCGAAAAAAAAGCGGAACCCAATCCGGGGCGAGAAGCCATTCGCTCAGAACAACTAAGTCATATGAGAACAACAACGGCTATTCATGGATGCTCCTCTAGCCTGTTTTTCCAAGAAATTATAAAAGAGCTGTGTCACTCAGGAGTTTTCACCTCAGAATGCATTAAGGCTCTCTTATCTTTTCCAGACGAGGAAGATGAACGTATAAAAACACTTAAAGAATACGGACTATTCACAAAAATTCCTGAAATCTTACAAAGCATTGCAGACACCCGCGGAATCGCCTTTGACGCCATTAATAAATTTTATCGCTGCGAAACGTCTAGCTTACCTGCAACGCATGCAGCAGAAGTGAGCTACAATTTCAGACCACAATTGGTATATGATATTCAGCTCACACTACTCAGCTTACCACAGTCTTCGGTCTCTCAGAAAACACCGAAAACTGTCAGTCACCCTATAGAAAACAAAAGCACTCTCGCCCCGCAAACAGAGAAGAAAGAGGTTCCACCAACGACGCCGGAAAAACAAGCCCCCATAGCAGTAACCCCCGCTGCAAAATCCTCCTTACCTCCAGCACCTTCTTCTGTCAAAAAGGCGCTAGTATCCGCACCGCCATCTTCTTTGTTTATCCTCGATGCGACCTCTAAGAGCGCCACGTATAGTTCTTTTCAGAAAGCCATCGATATAATTACTAAAACTATCCAAGAAAAAACGACTGATATTACGCACCTCCCTCAAGTGCTCAGCAAAATTTACACTGGAGATATTGAAGGGGCCATCTGTTTTTTAACTACAGATCCTTATGAAAAAAACATATCTGATGGTTGTCTCAAAGCTATCTATGATATCGATCGCAGCACGCGCGATGCCAAACGGCCTAAAGATTATCAACAATGGAACGCCATTGGTGAAAACACCCAAAAGTTTATCGACACACTTGAGATAACTCCTCATATTTGTGAGGCCTTAGCCACGAAAGCAAAAAACTACTCAGAGGAGATGAAAACGCTACTCTCTCAACCAGAACAAGAAACTATTCAAAAAAAACTAACAGAAATTACAAACGATTTGCAATTAGTCAGTGCCGCTTATAATCGAAAAAGACCAATACTCGGTAAACTCTATAGTATTATAGATAAACTCTCTATAATCCTCGAATTCTTAACACGAGGATACTGGAAATCCACTGCCCATAAAGTAAAAACCTTGGAAGAAAAAATTAAAGACGCAATCCAACAAAACAGCACCAAAATAAAAGATGTTTTTGCGACGGAAAAAAAGCTACTCACTAGCATGAAAAAACAGATTCAAGAATATCAAGAAGCCTTTAGTTTTCTGAGCCCACAGGGATTTTTTCAGAAAAATAAAATGATAGCACCCACTGCAGTAGTTACGCAGAAACCACCGACACTTACCTAGCATTAATACCCCCTTCCTACCAGAGCTGACGTTAACTTAATAGCAAAAAGCCTACATCAGGGCAGTCCCATCTTGTTGTTCACGCGTATATTGTGATATGTATATAACAATACAAGGTAAGGTTTTGAATTTTTTTGTATTTAAATAATGTGTTGGAGATAACTTATCATCATGTCTTTTAGGGAGAAGGACTAATGACATACTTACGGACGTTGTTATTAACATGGATGTTTGCTGCAAACGCGTTTGCTATAAATGCGTATAGTTTTTCGCCTCTTTTAGCCGAGAATAATCCAGGGACGCTTGCCAAACAATGTAAGCAGTTATCATTACAATTATATCAAATATCGAGTCACCAATCCCTCCCGGTCTGCCAGGCTAATCTGGATGGGTTAAATGTTTATTATGCGAGTAACTATATCTCGCTTAAATGGTTTGATAAAGCGCAAGAAGTATTAGTGGCCGCTATTATTCAGATCAAATATGCATTAGACATTGGTTGCGATGATCCGAGCGATATCAGAGCTATTATTAATGGTCTTCAATCCGTAAACAATCGCCTTAATGATAAAAAACATGTTAAGCGAGTCAAAATATAAACCGCTGAAATTAGGCATCCGTCAAAGGAGCGTCTCCTTACATAAATGAATTCCCGCTTTTTCTAGATTGGAAAGGCGGGAATTCATTGACATAGTGGTTTTATTTATGTGCGAAGCTATGCCATTACGGTCTCTTCCCGGATATGGTGCCATAATTTTGAATACAAGATACGGCGACCCTAAGCTTTCAACAAAGACGCTATACGCGTTTAAAATTTATGCTATACTTCGCTGTTTTTTATCGTGTTACAAGGCGAAAATATGTCATCCAAACGTCAATTACTCGTTACTACTGCTTTACCTTATGGCAATGGCCATTTACATTTGGGTCATCTGGTTGAGCATATTCAATCCGACATTTGGGTGCGCACACAAAAAATGCAGGGGCATAGCTGCATTAGTATTTGTGGCATAGATGCACACGGCACGCCGATGATGCTAAAAGCAGAACAACTAGGGTGTAGCCCAGAAGAATTAAGCATTAATATTCGTAAAAGTCATCTAAAAGACTTTGAACATTTTTATATTGATTATGACGTATACCACACGACGCATTCGCCAGAAAGCGAACAACTCGTGCAACAAATTTATAAAAAATTACAAGATAATGGCGATATTATTCAAGAAGCCATAGAACAAGCCTATGATTCTGAAAAAGCGATGTTTCTCCCGGATCGCTATGTAAAAGGCGGCTGCCCTCGTTGCCAAGCCCCAGATCAATATGGCGATAATTGTGAAGCCTGTGGCGCAACCTATAACCCCACTGATCTCATTAATCCTATTTCTACTCTCTCTGGAACAGCCCCCATACAAAAAGTATCTGAGCATTACTTTTTTAATTTACCGCGCTATGAAGCCTTTTTAAAACAGTGGCTGCAACAAGGTATTCTTCCTAAAGAAGCGACCAATAAATTAGAAGAATGGTTTAGTCAGGGTCTGCAGCGCTGGGATATCTCGCGTGACGCGCCTTATTTTGGTTTTCCCATCCCCGATGCCCCTAATAAATATTTTTATGTCTGGTTAGATGCGCCCATTGGCTATATGGGGGCCTTTCAACACTATTGTGATCAAACCGCTACCGATTTTAATCACTATTGGAAATCCGACAGTAATACGGAACTTTACCATTTCATTGGCAAAGACATTGTCTATTTCCATGCCTTATTCTGGCCGGCGATTCTGCACGGCGCAAGCTTCCGTTTACCTAATGGCATTTTTGCACATGGATTTTTGACCATTGATGGCAAGAAAATGTCAAAATCTCGCGGTACTTTTATTGAAGCCAGACAATACGCCACACATCTGAACCCCGAGTATCTTCGCTATTATATTGCCTGTAAGTTAAACGGAACCGTAGAAGACATTGATATTCAATGGGATGATTTTATCCAAAAAATCAATGCCGATCTTGTTGGTAAAATTGTTAATATTGCGAGTCGAACCGCCACATTCCTGCAAAAATATTTTGATTGCCAACTCGCTGATACGTTACCAGAACCGGCATTATATAAAAAACTGCTGAGCTATAGCCCCACCATTCAAGAGGCTTATATACAACGCGATTACGCACAAGCCATGCGTCTTATTATGGAAGCTGCTGATCAGGTCAATCAATATATTGATACCCAAAAACCTTGGACACTGGCGAAAGATCCTGAGCAACTCCCACAAGTACAAGCCATTTGTACACAAGGGATTAATTTATTCCGGCTTTTGATTACTTTTTTAAAGCCCGTATTACCTGCCATGGCCGAAGCTAGTGAGCAATTTTTACAATGCGCGCCGCTTGATTGGCTGAATATTGCTGAGCCTTTACTGGCTCATACCATTCGTCCATTCACCCCACTGATGCAGCGTGTGGATAAAGCGCAGATCGCGCTCATGCTGGAAGCACCATGATCTCAGCTGCCAGTATTGATGAATTACTCCCACAAACCCAGTGCGGACAATGTGGATATCCCGGTTGCCTGCCCTACGCCCAAGCCATTGCGGCCGGACAGGCCAACATTGGGCAATGTCCGCCAGGCGGTGCGTCTACCGTCAAGGCTCTGGCAACACTGCTGCAAGTAGATCCTGAACCCTATATTGCGGCACTTAAGCCTCAAGCCCCTGCGGTGGCACACGTCCGTGAAGCAGAATGTATCGGCTGCACTAAGTGCATCCAGGCTTGCCCCGTCGATGCCATTATCGGTAGTGCCAAACAAATGCATCAAATTTTAGAAGTGGCCTGCACCGGCTGTGGCTTATGTGTTGAACCCTGCCCGGTCGATTGCATAGAGATGCTCCCCCAGGATGCCCCTACGTATGAGCCCCCTGCCGCACGTCTGCGTTATCAGCGAAAACTCTTGCGCTCTCTACAACAAAATCAAGAAAAAGAACGCATCTATCAAGAAAAACGCCTGTTAAAAACCCAAAGCCAAGATCACTTGGCCGATAAACAAGCCAAGCAAGCCTATATTCTTGAAGCCCTGCAACGCAAAAAAACATTATGAATACTGAAACCTGTCAGAAAATTTTTGAACGCTTTAAAGCGGAAAATCCTGAGCCGGAAACAGAGCTACAGTATACCACTCCGTTTGAGTTGCTGATCGCCGTTATGCTGTCTGCACAAAGCACGGATAAAAGCGTCAATAAGGTCACTGGGCCTTTATTTGCGAAAGCAAATACACCAGAGCAGCTGCTGGCGCTGGGCGAAGATACCCTCGCTTTTGCCTTAAGAAGCCTGAATTACTATAAAACCAAGGCACGGCACATCCTCAAAACCTGTGCAATATTAATCGCTGAACACCACAGTCAAGTGCCTGCAACACGCGCCGCACTGGAGGCACTACCTGGTGTCGGACGAAAAACCGCCAATGTGGTATTAAGCATTGCCTTTAATCAAGCCACCCTTGCCGTGGATACGCATATTTTTAGAGTCGCCAATCGCACGGGCTTAGCACAGGGCAAAACCCCTTTGGCGGTCGAGCAACAATTGATGCAAGTGATCCCTTCTGAGTATATACAAGAAGCACATCATTGGTTGATTCTGCATGGACGTTATATTTGTATTGCAAAGAAACCACGTTGTCAGGCGTGTTTAATTCAGGATTTGTGTGAGTATGGGTTTAAGGAGGGAGGTAGCTAATGCGTATTGTGTTGGATTTACAAGGAGCTCAAGGCAAAAGTCGATTTCGAGGAATTGGCCGCTACACTCTTTCTCTGGCACTTGCAATTGCGCAAAATAGGGGCGACCATGAAATCATTATTGTACTAAATGGATTATTTACAGAAACCATTCAGCCGATACAAGCGGCTTTTCACGGCATTTTATCAAAAGAAAGTTTTCGAATATGGATCATGCCTAAATTCGTGCAATATTGTCAAAAAATACCGGGAACCTGGGGGCAAAAGAGGGCAGAGCAATCCTATGAACAATTCATTATGGATTTATCACCCGATATTGTCCATATTTCAAGTCTTTTTGAACACTATAAGAGTGGAGCCATTACAAGCATTGGAATAATTGCTCAAAAAACTCCAATAATAGTGACATTCTATGATTTAATTCCTTTTTTAAATATGCAGCATTATTTCAAACTAAAGCCCAAAAGAAAACAGTACTATTTGCATAAAATAGAGCATCTTAAACGTGCAACTGCATGGTTGACCATATCCCGCTTCTCAGTTGAAGAGGCTAAAACTGTACTTAATCTCCATCAGAAAAAATTTTTTAATATCTCTGCAGGAAGTTCTTTTAGGCATAAAAAAATTAGCAAGGAAGAGATAAACAAAACACTTCAACTTTTTGATCTAAAGAAGCCATTTTTGATGTATTCTAGCTCAACTGATAAACGTAAAAATCATTTCCGCTTAATTAGCGCTTATTCGGAATTACCTCAGTTTTTACGCAATCAATATCAATTACTTCTTGTTGGTAATATCTCTAAAAAACGTAAAGCACAATTTATGGCACATATCCGATTCTGTGAATTAACCGACCATGAAGTTATCATAACTGGCCACATATCTGACGAGACAATGGCTATACTTTACCAAATATGCCACCTCTTCGTATTTCCTTCTTTGTCTGAAGGTTTTGGACTCCCCATACTAGAAGCCATGTGTTGTGGGGCGCCTGTAATTGGATCAAACACCTCCAGTATTCCGGAGATTATCGGTCGAACTGATTCTTTATTTAACCCTCACGATGAAAAAGATATTTCACAAAAAATCATGGAAGTATTAAACGATGAGACGTTTCGACAAACACTGATAGGACATAGTTTGCAACAAGCGAAGTTATTTTCTTGGGATAAAAGCGCTAAAGTTGCGATTTCGGCTTGTGAGCAATTGCATGCTTACAAAAATAATCCTACTCTCTTATGAATGTTTGTACTCTTATTTTCAAACTATTTTTTATTCTTCTAATGAGTCAATAAAAGCCTCTATCTTAGCAAAGTGATCTTCCCAAAGAGGAGGCACAAAATTTTTCATCCGCTTTAACTGGGCTTGCCTTAACTTACTTTCATCTTGAGCATAATCCTCAATATATTGCATCCACTTCATCCCATCTACTGGATCAATATAATCAGGAGTAGCACCAGCAATTTCTCTAAACACTGGTAAATCGCTAACAATCACTGGAATATGTGCACTTAATGCTTCCACTAATGGCAATCCAAATCCTTCTGCAAAAGAGGGGAACAATAGTGCTCGTGCATACTGCAAGTAATGTGCTAAGGAATTATCTGAACATTGAGTCTCCATAATAACTTTCTGTATTTTTTTGCAACGAGTTAACATGGCAATAGTGTACTGACAAGCATTGCGACGTCTACCAATAATAACAAGTGTTGGGGTAGATTCTCCCAATCGATCGGCTAAATTTCGCCATACATGCAATAATAATAAGTGGTTTTTACGTGATCTAATAGCTCCCACCGTTACAAAATAAGCCGTACTAATAAGAGGTTTATCTTGGGGTAAATAAGACGACAATCCCGGCGCAAGACCTGCTGTTACTAGTGGGGGGAGATGTTTCTCTATTGATAAAGCATATTGCATGAAAATATCTTGTGTTACCTTTGAAACACTTATAACTCCTTTTGCATAATGTAGTGCATTAAATATTTTTTTTACGAATTTACGAGTAATATTTGCTGAGCAATATTCTGGGTTTATTATAGGGATTAAATCATATATCATTACTATCACCCTAATATTCTTCGCATTTAATGCCTGGATGTATTGTGCATTTTCAAGCCCCCCAAGATCTAAGTTAATTAAATAACAAGGCACAGAGGGTGTAGTTTTATATAAAAATATTCCTTTTATAATTAAGCGAACAATTTTCCAATAATAATTGGGATTCCATGACACCAATAATAAAGCAATTTCTTTGGAAGTATCTTGAGATAAAATAAAAAAATAATAGGGTGGTATGCGTACAAGTACCCGCATATCATCCTGGTACTGCTGTAGATAAGAGAGTATCACTCGAGGTATCCC
>JAUYSE010000152.1 GCA_030696465.1 Legionellaceae bacterium | reverse complement strand
GTTTAGCTTTAAGTAGAAGCCTACGTCCTGCGGCTTGTCCGCAGGATCCAGGGATACGAAGACCATCAGTCTCCGAATAGCTGGATACCGCGGACAAGCCGCGGTACGTAGGAGCTCTGAGCATCGGTGCGTAAGGTGAGTGAGTAAATAATAGCGAGGTAGTTACCTTTCCTTTTGAGTTCACTCATTGTAGAATAACGGACCGCGCGCATGCGCGTTATAAAAAATAATAAGGGAGAGAATTTGTATGAAACTATCTGGGGGCTTAAAAACGGTAGCGCTTCTCACTGGTGCAATATTGTTAGCGGCATGTTCTAAACATCCAGCAAACTTGAACGGATTGCCAGATGAAGACGTAATGGCACATGGTTTAGGTAATTTTACGCATTTTCCTGGGCAAGAGCCTGGTGAATCATACAGCACAAAAGCGCCCACTAATCAGCGTTATTTGTTTGCTTATGATGATGCTACATTGGCGTCTAAATACGAACCTTCTTTACAGGCTCAAGCGAGCTATTTGAAGGGACATCCAGGCGCAAAAGTATTATTAGCGGGTTACACCGATGAACGTGGTAGTCGAGAGTACAACATCGCATTAGGAGAACATCGTGCGAATGCGGTACAACAATTGTTACGCTCTTGGGGTGCTCAATCTTACCAACTACGGGTGGTGAGCTATGGTAAAGAACGTCCTTTATGTGTAGGACACGGAGGCGCTTGCCATCGTCAAAATCGCCGTGTTGAATTGATGTATGAGGTTGCTCAATAATGAAACGCTATATAGCAAGTTGTTTTTTTCTCATGGTTTTTATGCCTGCGCTAGTCATGGCCCAGGCGCCAATAGATGATGAAAGTGATAACTTTGCTATATTTGATGAGCCGGTACAGGCCCCGAGTACGGGGCCTGCTACTAAATATGATATACCCGCAGATGATGGCACTCCTTTAGCAAAAGATGATGCGCCATTAGGGAATAACAACAACGATACATTTTCTCAAATCAAAGCATTACAACAAGACATTCAAGAATTACGTAGTCAGTTAGAAATGCAAGCGCGAGATTTAAAACGCTTACAAGAGCAGCAGCTCACATTCTATAAAGAGATGGATAGTCGACTTTCTAGCGGTAACACGGCAATAGGCCATGTGCAGCCCACTATTCCTACAAAAGCCCCACTGCCAACAGCAGTCGTGAAGGAACCCATCAATAAGATAATACCGTCACCACCTATATTACCCAAAAATCCCTTATCAAATAATCCTGCAGATGAACAAATTGCCTATTTGGCAGCATATGATTTAGTCAAAACTAAGCGCTATGACGAAGCGGTCAATGCAATGCAGGCATTTACCGTGCAATATCCCAGAGGCGCATATACTTCGAATGCTGAATATTGGCTAGGGGAGCTCTATTTAATTAAAAAACAATATCCAGAGTCCATTGAGCACTTTCAAAATATTTTAAAAAATTATCCAACGTCTAGTAAAGTGGCGGCGAGCTCTCTCAAACTAGGTTATGCTTTGGCGGCGGCGGGTCGGAAGCAAGAGGCGCGACAACAATTAGAATCGGTTGTTCGTAAATTCCCAGATACTTCAGTGGCCAGGCTTGCTCGAGCTAAGCTGCAGTCTTTATAGCAGAAGTATATGACTGCTTTACGTATTACAGAGATATTTTACTCCCTCCAAGGCGAATCCAGTCGCGTAGGTCAACCTACCGTATTTATACGCTTAACGGGTTGTCCTTTACGTTGTGGTTACTGCGATACTGCGTATGCCTTTAAAGGAGGCACACGTAAAACCATCTCAAATATTCTGACAGAGGTTGCAGGCTATAACGCCTCATACTCATCGCACCTACACAATGGCGAGCAAGCTGACAACAACGCCGACCATTTAAATACGAAGCGTATGTGTGTATGTGTGACGGGCGGTGAACCCTTAGCACAACCAGAGTGTTTTTCTTTATTAACGCAATTGTGTGATGCAGGGTATCAAGTATCCCTAGAAACCAGTGGTGCGATGGATATTGCGCAGGTAGACCCACGCGTATTGATAGTCATGGATATAAAAACGCCCGATTCATTAGAATCTGATAAAAATTTATGGTCTAATATTGCCTTTTTAAAACCGAGCGATGAAGTGAAATTTGTATTATGTAGTCGAGCGGATTATGACTGGGCCTGTAAAATAATGGTTGAACATCATCTAATACAACGAGTACAAGTGTTGTTTTCGTCAAGTTGGGAACAACTTACCGCAACGCAATTGGCAGATTGGATAGTCTCTGATCGTTTACCAGTGCGTTTTCAAGTGCAACTCCACAAGTATTTGTGGTGTGATGTGGCAGGACGTTAAATGCAAAAATGGACCATTCAAGCACCATCCAATATCGCTTTGATTAAATACATGGGGAAGCAGGCACATAATATGCCTGATAATCCTTCATTGTCTTATACCTTACCAAAGTTACGCAGTATTGTGTCTCTAGAGCCCATTAGTGGTGATGAAGATATTTTAGACGTATGGCAGGGCGATGGCTTTCAGCATCCATTGCATTTCTCTGCTCTGGCGGCGCGCCGTTTTTTAGATCATTTACAACGGATCAAAGAGATATATGATTATTCAGGTGCATTTCTAGTGCGCTCGAATAATAATTTTCCGATGGCTGCGGGGCTTGCAAGCTCCGCGTCTAGTTTTGCGGCATTGACGCAAGTGGCGGTTTTAGCGTTGTCTACATTGACACAGAGTCCACTTCTGGAGATTGCTCAGCAAGCGCAGATTAGTCGAGAGGGTTCAGGCTCTTCTTGTCGATCTTTCTACGCACCTTGGGTCTTGTGGCAAGGAGATATCGTGGAGCCACTGCTCTCGTTTGATCTCCCTTGTTTACATCGGGTGATTGTGGTGCATGCTGGGGAAAAAGCCCACTCTTCTAGTGAAGCCCATCAACGCGTTCGCAGCAGTCCTTTGTATGAGGGACGTGCGGCAAGGGCGCAGCAGCGTTGTTCTGCGTTGATAAACGCATTTGAGCGAGGCGATTGGGCGCAGGCGTACTCCATTGTTTGGGAAGAGTTTCAGGACATGCATCATTTATTTAGTACCGCGGTGCCCTCATTTTCTTATATGCAAAAAGAAACCACCTTAGCATTACAGCATTTACAAGAAGGTTGGGAGCGTAGTGGTGATGGGCCTTTAGTCACTATGGATGCAGGACCCAATATTCATTTGTTATATCGATTAGACCAAGAAGCGCAATGGGAACAATTACCTAAGCAAGCATGGGTGCAAACACTTGGTCAGGTGCTATGACCTTTGTAAACTTTGAAACCAGCA
>JAUYSE010000126.1 GCA_030696465.1 Legionellaceae bacterium | reverse complement strand
TCAGAGCTCCTACGTACCGCGGCTTGTCCGCGGTATCCAGCTATTCGGAGACTGATGGTCTTCGTATCCCTGGATCCTGCGGACAAGCCGCAGGACGTAGGCTTCTACTTAAAGCTAAACCGGTGAGTGCGTAACATGAGTAAGTTATATTGTATTGATATGAGGATCCTGAGGCTCTTGCGCTTTGAGTGCCCTCAATTGCGCTTTAAATAATTTAAGATCATGTGCTGGTTTTGGTTCGGGTTGTACCGAACCCTTTAGCATGTCATGTACATATTGTTTGGAGTCGTCAGAAAGTGCTTTATAAAAGGCTTTGATAGACCCTGTATTTGCATATTTACGTCCGAAGGATATTTTAAAAATCTTTTTTTTGGTGGCAGTTGCAGATCTCTTTAAAAATTTAGAGATTGCGTCGTTGCGCTCCTGATTCGTCTTAGCTTCTGTATAGAATTCCTGTAAGTTTTCAAGATCTGCTTTTTTACGAGTGCTTTTACATGCCTTAATGGCTTTAGTCATGGCATCATTGATATTATTTATAGTTATTTCAGGGGTCGATTTTGGCTCTGAGCTTGCTTTTATTGCATTTTTTATGACTATCTCAGTAGTTGGACCTGTAGAAGTAATTCTTACTGGAATATTACGTCTACCGCTCTTTTTTGGTTCTGGAACCTTAATTTGCAATAATATATTCTGACCCTCTCTAGATTGATAATAAGTATTCTGGCTGATCTTGCCGACAAGCGCAGATAAACGTGCTTCTTTTAATTTTGGGGTTCTGTTGTTAAGACATTGAATGGGATCGAGCTTTGGATCACCATGGGCATTGACTACCCCGAGAATGCTAGAGGTTTTTGGATGTGTACAAATGAGTCCTATAAGCTCGGGAGAAGCTTTTGAAAGAAGTGCTTGCCATTTTTTTTTAATAATAGGCAAAATTTTTTCGGAAGTAAGGTCTCTGCTCTCCAGTAAGCCTCTGAAAAAATTGACGGTATCACCCTTTCTTGCAGTGGCGCCTTTACCTTTAGTTTCGAGTAGTCTTGTTAGTTCTTGCAGAATATTACGTTCTTCGTCTGATACTGGTTCCCGTATTGACGGTTCTCTCGGCATGACAGCACCTCTTATTCCATAAAATAATGGTAATGTATATTTATAGTGTAGATTAAATGGAGCATTTTGCCATTTATAGCACTAAAAATCTGAAGGATCTAAGGGCGGGGTTAAATCCGGCATCTCTGTTTTGAGATGTTGAAGCTGGGTTTTAAAAAGATGGAGATCCTGTTGCGTCTCGGCCCTGTTGGAAGAAGAGGAGATAGGGGACTCTGCTAAGAGGCTATGCACATATTCTTGAGCCTCCTTTGAGAGCGCTTTATAAAACCCTTTAATGGAACCAGTACCTGCATATTCTTTTTGAAAAAATCCACCAAAAGTTTTTCGTTCTGTAGCGGCTCGATGTAAAAATGCTTTTAGGCTGGCCTGACGGTCATTATTAGCAGCCTGCTGATAATGAAGTTGTAAAAACTCTAGATCACTTACTTTTCTGGCTCCACCGTAAGGACCTTTGCTACTGCGACAGGCGTTAATAGCGGCGGTCATCGCGTTATCAATGTCACTATAGATATTCTGAAGATTATCAAAGTTCTCTTTTTTAAAGGCTGGATGAGACTCAGAAGTAGTGATTTTTACAGGGGGAGGTGATGTGGATATTCCCGGAGTACCTGGTTTCGTGTGGGCGGTGATTTCTGTCTGAGATTTAACAATATTTTTAGGTAGCACTTGTGTTTTTTTCTCGAGGAAGGCTTGTATTTCGGATGCCTTGGTATCCTCTTTAAGAAACTCAAATGGTTCTCGTAAAGATTTAAAATGCGTGAGTGTTTCTGTGAGCGCGCGTTGACCTTGTTTGGAGCTGTAATAAGCATTACTACTGATGTTCTGTATGAGTGAGAAGAGTCTATCATTTTGTTGAGGATATAGTCTTAGAATCAGATACTCAATAGGATCTGGTTTGATGTTGAGAATAGAAAGGGTTTTAGGATGACTACAAATCAGTATAATAAGATCTATAGGTGCACTCTGCAGTGTTTCTTCCCAGTTTTCTTGTAGGATTGGGAAAATTTTTTCACTACTCATCTCTGGTTTATCTAAGATAGCTTTGAAGAGGGTAATATCTTGTTGCATTAAGGCGGTGTTGAGAGGCTGTTTCGTGGCTTTTCGGGTGTGGGCATCGTGAATATATCTACCTTTTTCAGCGGCGCTTAACACAAACTCCCCATTGAAGGAGTTTTTTAATAATTGCGCAAGCACGGCGTAGGGATCCATGCTATTTTCTTCAAGAACAGTGAGGGAGAACGTTTTATTTTTCACGCAAGAGATCGGTAATCTGCAACCCCTTAAATGTACTTGATGAAAGTCAATGACCTCTGCGAGTTGTAATTCGTTGCTTTCTGAATAAGCAAATAATTGCGACATCATTTCAGTGTAAGCTTCTTTTTCAGGTTCGGTCTCACTCATAAAGAGCGAAAGAATAAGCGCGATATTCTCTTGATCGTCTAGAGACAGATGCTGAAACCAATTTTCTAAGCTAGGAATATATTGTCGCAACAATTCAATTGGTTTTGTTGGTAGAGTTTCTGGTTTCTTTTGTCGAGTCATCGCATGGCCCTAACCTTTTGATTGCTATACGTTCATTATAGTTCAAATACCGCAAATTGATCTTTTGTTTGCTATAATGAATATATAATGATTTAAAAGAGGTATTTCATGCCTGAACCCATCGGTAATGAAGGAGCCATCACTTTAAGTGATGATAAGCAATATAGCTTTGTGGCTGCGTTAAAGGGGCGCGGGCAAGCGGGTGTTGCTGGTTTTTATAAGTCTCCTGAGTCGAATGTATATTTAGTGAAAGAAGATGATCCGGCGACTTGTGTAGCGGAGTCGTTAGCCTTATCTCGGCATGATTTTGATCCTAACTTTACCGAAGAAGAGGCTATTATTCATGCTGATATTACTATGGTTAAAAAAGAGGAAGGCTCCAAAATAGCAAGCATACAACCTGGGTTTCAGACGAGTCCTAATGAAAAAATGATAGGATTTGATCTGTTATGTTTAGGGCATAAGCGTAATCCAAAAACGACAGAGAGTGAAGAATTTCAAAATATAGCAGGGATAAACGCAGTAATAGATGCAATGAGTGATGAGGTCAAGGAGCAGCTTGCGGAGGCCATTTTTTTGAGCCAGCTCAATGGTGATGAAAGCTTACATACGGCTCAATTTATGGTATCCGTGAACGATAAAAATGAGATTTCTAAAATACAACGTATCGATTTTGGGGCCTTGGGTCGCTATGCTGCGGATCGACAAGGACAAGAGACGTTATTTAACACCTCAACACAGTATAAAAATAAACTCTTTACACAGTTTAAGAACGATTATGTTTCTTACTTATTGCAGAATCCAGTCGTCAATCACTCTTTAGCAGAAAAATGGAAGGCTGTGGATATCTCGGCTGCTGTAACTGCCGCCGATACACGTTTTGATCAGCAAATGCAAAAAATCACGGATCCTGATATTAAAAAAAAAGCATTACAGGGGTTTATGAATAATATGCTTGGAAGTGGCAGCCTTACAGATAAGGCTGCTGCAAAAATTAGATTGCGCTCAAGTTCTACCATCGATTTACCAGGTTTAGAGAAAGAGGTAAGAGCACTCTGGGTTACGACAATAAAGACGCGTTCCGAGCAATTACAGAAAGCGGCGGTGACCGCTTCTAAAAAGCTCGTGGATGCGCAGACACCCGCTGGAGGAAAGCAAAATTTTTTGAGATTGAACGATTCAGCTTTATCTTTAGAAGCGCAAAAAGCACTGTTTGTCTCTACAGAAGTGAATGGGGAACCGCAAATCGCGATGGCTCGTGTAGTAAAAACGGAGGATGGACAATTTAGAGTAAATATCGATCGTCTTGATTTAAGTACGGTGAAGGAGCAAAAGGAAAGAGAAGAAATAGTGGGGGAGGTTGCAACGCAAGCATTTAAGCAATCCACATTGTATGAAGAGGGGAAAGAGCCTAGTATTTATCTAAACCCAAAGATTACATTGACCCCAACTTTTTCGGAAAGTCTCAAGTATCAAGCACAACAAGTGAAAGAATCTATAAAGGGACGATCGGATAGTGTTTCCTCCTCACGAAGTAGTGCTTCATCTGAGCCTGAGTCTCGTCTTTCTGGGAAAGAATCAACTGCTGAAGGAAAACAAACAACAGTGTTAGATCATAAATCTTTCGATGTCTCTAGTGCAGAGTCTTCAGGCGGGATGTCCGGTAGTATGAAAGTTAAGAGACAGGATGAATACTATCAGTTAAAGTCTTCGGTATTAAATGAAGGTCTCGTGAAACAAGTTAAAGAAAAAAGCACAGATAAAGTAAACTTGGGAGAGAAGATTGCTGCCTGTATTGCCAAGGCAGTGCACCCAGACGCGTCTTTAGTTCCGGATGTCTCTTTAGTGCATCATGTCGAAAATAATCAGGTGTGGATTGCTTCTAAATATTTGTTAGGCGTACAAGGCACTTTGGATGACTACGCAAAAGGCAAAAAAGCAGATCTTGAGTCTGCGAAGCATGTTCGGTTTGTAAAAGACTATTCTGGAAAAAAAGGTGAAATACGTTTAGCAGAGGTTGAGGCTTTACGTCCTTCATTAGCGCAAGCCATTGCGCTATCGGTGATGATTGGGGATCACGATGTGAATCCTGGAAATATGTTAGTGGTTGGCTCCAAAGATAATCCTCAGGTTGCGCGTATTGATTTTGGCCATGCATTTAATGATTTATTATCGTGGGGGAACGAAGTGGCCCCCAGTAAAGGGGTGATGGATTTTTTGAATCGTGAACGCCTTCCTACGCTCAAGTTGAATGGAGGAAAATCAAAGCTATGGAGAGACTACCCTGGAATGGTGCCTTCTGCAGAGTTGGCAAAGGCATTCAGAGAGATAGCAGGACGTTCTGAGCATATTTCAAGTGGGATAGTGTCGGCTAAAGCAGATTTTTTAGATTTGTATCAGCAGGCTGCACCGGCGTTGCAACAGCATATGGTGAAATCTTTAGGGGCAATATATAAAAATGTTACCCAGGCAAAACTAACGGAAGAATCGCCAGAAAAAAATATAGAGACGGTTTTTGAGGCTTTATCTCATTTTTGCACAGAAAACGGTAAGCAGATGCAGACTGCCGCAGAATTAATGGATCTTCAGTTAGCGATAGACCAAAAAATTGAGGGGCTCACGAGCGATTTTCCAACGATTGATCCCAAGTTTATTGAGCCTGATGGAAAAATACAGTGGATAAAAGCAAGAGAAAAGGAGCCTGCTTTTCGCGGTACGTTGGAAGAGTATGTTCAACATCGCACGGCACAATTAAATTTAAAAAAAGACAATGCTGCCCCCTCTACGCTTGCTGTCCGTAGACTTTCAAGTGCCCAAGAGGGTAAATTTGAACGACAGGCTTTTTATACACCAGTTGGAGATAAAAAAAAATCGGTGATTGTTCGCATTTTTAAAAATGAACAGGGCTTTCAAGCCAAGGTGAGTAATTTTGATTTAAGTACGGTAAGTAGTAGAGATGAAAGAGTGAATATAATAAGAGCAGCGGCAGTTCAGGCATTTAAACGTTCTACATTCTACAAGCCTGAGAGTCAGCCTCAGCTAGAGATTTTGGTGCATGCGAAAGTGAAAATAAGCCCCACAACCTGGGAAAAGATCAAGTGTAAGGTGAGAATACTAAAGAATGAGATAAAAAAGACAGTAGCAGAGGGCGTGCAGCATATTAAAAGTCTTAAAGACAGACTCAGTGCAGGGCGAGATCAATATAAGGCTGCTCAGGCAAAGCCCCCGGCACAAACCCCCGAAAATCCTATTGCATCAAATTCAAAGTTGTAACGCTCCTAGCTGCTGTGATCGATCTGTCTGCAGGAGATCTCTCGCAGAATTCTCGGTGGTTCTTTTCTGTGCTCAAAATGGCTCGAGATGACGGATTTTTTTGTCGGAGTGCGATATAAAGGCACGAGACAGGCAGTATTTATTTCCGAACAAACGTCAACTGATCCTTCTGATAATCGACCACAATCGTATCCTTAGGACCAAAAACCCCTTGCAATAATTTTTCTGCCAGCGGGTTTTCTAACTCTTGTTGAATCGTGCGTTTTAGCGGACGAGCACCATAGACCGGATCAAATCCAGTTTTTGCCAAGTGCGCAATAGCCGCATCGCTGACCTCTAAAATAATATCTTGTGTATGAAGACGTGTGGTCAGACGCTGCAATTGTATAGTCGCAATTTGCTTGATATGTGCTTCATCTAAGGCATGGAACACGACACAGTCATCAATACGATTAATGAACTCTGGCCGGAAATGCTGCGCGACCATGCCCATCACCGCGGTTTTAATGTGGGCATAGTCCATATTTCCTTTCATATCTTGGATGAGGCTAGAGCCCAAATTAGACGTCATGACAATGACGGTATTGCGAAAATCGACAGTACGTCCCTGACCATCCGTGAGTCGTCCATCATCTAACACCTGTAATAAAATATTGAAAACATCACTGTGTGCTTTTTCAACTTCATCCAGCAAAATGACAGAGTAGGGGCGACGACGTACAGCTTCCGTGAGATATCCGCCTTCTTCGTACCCCACATAACCTGGAGGCGCACCAATCAGTCGAGAAACCGCATGTTTTTCCATGAATTCTGACATATCGATACGAATCATCGCTTCTTCCGTATCAAATAAAAAGGAGGCTAGTGCTTTACACAATTCTGTTTTACCGACACCCGTTGGGCCTAAGAATAAAAAGGAACCTATGGGGCGGTGTGGATCAGAAAGCCCTGCACGTGAACGACGGATGGCATTAGAGACCGCCTGTATAGCTTCATTTTGACCAATGAGGCGTTTATGCAAGGCCTCTTCCATATGTAATAATTTTTCTTTCTCCCCTTCGAGCATTTTAGAGACAGGGATGCCAGTCCATTGCGAAACAATGTCGGCGATTTCTTCTTCGGTAACTTTGTTGCGTAAGAGTACTGGTGTTTGTGTGGCGCGTTCATTGCAGAGGGCAAGTTGTTTTTCCATTTCGGGAAGACGGCCATATTGTAACTCAGACATTTTGGCCAGATCACCACTGCGTTTGGCATTTTCCAAATCACGTTTGGCTTGTTCTAAAGATTCTTTGAGCTGATTGAGATCTTGGAACGTTGCTTTTTCAGACTTCCATACCTCTTCCAGATCAGCATATTGTTTTTCACTTTCATTGATATGTTTTTCAAGCTCTTGTAAACGTTTTTTAGAGGCCGCATCTTCTTCTTTTTTTAAGGCCTCACGCTCTATTTTGAGTTGGATTAAACGGCGCTCGAGTTTATCAAGGCTTTCTGGTTTGGAGTCTATGCCCATACGGATTTTACTGCCCGCTTCGTCGATGAGATCAATCGCTTTATCCGGTAGTTTGCGCCCGCTGATGTAGCGATGCGAAAGGGTGGCTGCGGCGACGATGGCAGGGTCAATAATATCGACACCATGATGGACCTCATAACGTTCTTTGAGTCCTCTGAGAATGGCAATCGTGTCCTCTACACTGGGCTCACCAACAAAGACGGTTTGAAAGCGGCGCTCTAGCGCAGCATCTTTCTCAATGTATTGTCGATACTCATCGAGAGTGGTGGCGCCAATACAGTGTAGCTCGCCGCGCGCCAGCGCAGGTTTTAACATATTACCGGCATCCATAGCACCTTCCGCTTTTCCGGCTCCGACCATGGTGTGCAGCTCATCAATAAACAGGATAATTTGTCCTTCTTGTTTACTGAGCTCTTGTAAAACGTTTTTTAAGCGTTCCTCAAATTCTCCTCGATATTTGGCCCCCGCCAATAAGGCACCCATGTCTAAGGCCAGCAGACGTTTATGCCGTAAGCTTTCAGGTACTTCGCCATTGATAATGCGTTGCGCTAAGCCTTCCACAATTGCGGTTTTACCAACGCCTGGTTCTCCGATAAGCACGGGATTATTTTTGGTGCGTCGTTGCAGCACTTGGATGGTTCTTCTAATTTCATCATCTCGTCCAATGACGGGGTCTAATTTGTTTTCTTCGGCACGTTTCGTGAGGTCTAAGGTATATTTTGATAAGGCTTGGCGTTGATTTTCGCCTTCAGGAGATTGAATAGATTCTCCGCCACGTATACTTTCAATGGTTTTTTCAAGCGTTTTTTTATCACCGCCGGCTTGTTTTAAAAACTTAGCCAATACACCATCTTCTTGTAAAGCGGCGAGAATAAAAAATTCAGATGAAATATAGGCATCTTTGTGTTGTTGCGCTAATTTATCACTGAGATTAAGCAGCCGTATTAAGGCATTGGAAGGATGGACATCACCACCGGTACCGCTGACTTTGGGAAATTGATCAATCGCTGTGTCTAGGAGTTTTTGTAAGAGTGCGACGTTCACTTGGGCTTTTTGCAATAGAGGAAGGATGGATCCATCACTTTGCTCTAAAAGCGTTTTCATGACATGTTCAGGTTCAATAAAATTATTATCTTTTCCTAAAGCCAATGATTGTGCGTCTGACAACGCCATTTGGAATTTGGTAGTTAACTTATCCATACGCATAGTGATAATTCCTCAAAAGAAAGTTTGTAGAACCGTCGAATACCTTTTAAAATAGATACTGGTTTATATAAAGATAGGTCCTTTTTTCATGAATACAAGTCCCTTTACCGAAAATACTGATCCGCAGCAGGTCGTGAACCAAGTGGTTCTCGAGTATTTACGGGAGCAAAAACGTCAGCGTCGTACGCGTTTGTTTAAACGTGTGTTGTGGGGTGCCTTGATTTTATTTGCAGGCTATCAGTTATTAAGTGCGCATCATCAACATCAGCAAGATAAATCTTCTGCGCATGTGGGTTTAATCGATCTGAATGGTGAAATTGCAGCGGGCGCAGAAGTGGATGCGGATGAGTTTGCAAAGAGTATGAAAACAGCTTATCAATCACAGGGCTTGCAAGCGATAGTGTTACGAATCAATAGTCCTGGTGGTAGCCCTGTGCAGGCGGATTACATGTATAGCACTATTCAACATTATCAGAAAAAACATCCGAAAATTAAAGTGTATGCAGTATGCATGGATTTATGTGCTTCGGCTGCCTATTATGTGGCTTCTGCGGCGGATAAAATTTACGCCAACCCCGCAAGTATGGTCGGCTCTATTGGCGTGGTGTTTAATGGTTTTGGTTTTGTGAATGGCATGGAGAAAGTAGGGGTTTCTCGACGCTTATATACGGCCGGTAAGCATAAAGGCTTTTTAGATCCTTTCTCCAAAGAAAACCCTGAGGATATACAAGCTCTGCAAAAAATGCTGAATGCGGTGCATCAGTTGTTTATTGAGCGCGTAAAAACAGGGCGCGGTGATCGCTTGCATGCGAATAATGACACTTTTTCTGGTTTGATCTGGACCGGCGCAGATGCAAAATCTCAGGGATTAATCGATGGTTTTGCCAGCCCAGGGCAGTTAATTCGTATAAAATTGCATGCGAAGAAAGTGATTAACTATACTTCACGAGCCAATGTATTTGATCGAATGGTAAAAAATATGGGGGCAGAGTTTAAAAAGTCATTGTCTACGGGCGTGCAGAATACGGCGTTACTGCGTACCGTAGCGGAAGGGGAGTTTCATTAAGATCTTATTTTCCAGGGAATCCGCTTCCACTTTTTACAAAGAAAATCCGAGCCGCGACTGTGAGAGAGCGGAGCAGTTGAATGTTTCAAAAGGCTCCGCTTCCTCACGGTCGCGGCTCGGATAGATCGTGCTAATTGACAAAAATAGCAATGACCATATAGAATGCAAATTGATAACTAAATAAAAGGAAAACCAAATGTATTATTATAGACATCCAAACGATAATTTAATTAAAAATCAATCAGATAAAATAAAAAGCAGGTTCCAAAAATGTCAATCTCAACTACGCAGCATACACAGATAATAAGTACACGCCTATCTCTGATTCTTCAGAAATGCATTGTTTTACATATCACCACCACCGCCACCACCACTACTACTAATACTATCTCCTCTCTCTATTGTTACTTCTCTCTCTTATATCGCTATCCATACTAATCAATTATTTATCATTTTTTGTTTCAGAAAAATTATTTAATTATTTGATTCGTTGGAGAAAAATCATGTCATTATTATTGAACCAGCACGTGCTATCGCATGCGCAATTGGATAACTTTACGCAATCTGATCATGAAACATGGCGTTTATTGTTTGCAAGGCAAATAAAACTCTTAAAAAACAGCGCAGCAAGCGAAGTCATTACCGGACTCGAAAAACTTGCGATAAGTCAGACTCATATTCCTAAGTTTTCGGAGTTAAATGCCACCTTAGAAAATACAACCGGTTTTTCTATTGTACCGGTGAAGGGATTAATACCAGATGATTTATTTTTTAAATTGCTATCGGAACGTAAGTTTCCGTCGACGTCATTTATTCGTCAACCAGAACAGCTGGATTACCTAGAAGAACCCGATATTTTTCATGATATCTTTGGGCATATTCCTTTATTGATCCATCCCATATTTGCAGATTTTATGCAAGCATTCGGCGAAAAAGGTTTAGAGGCAATGGCCTTAGGAATGTTGCCGTTTGCGGCGGCCTTATATTGGTTTACGGTTGAGTTTGGCTTAATCTGTACGCAGCAGGGCTTGCGTATTTATGGTGCGGGTATTCTTTCTTCTCCAGGTGAGACGGTATATGCATTGAATTCTATAATACCATCTCGGGTAAAATTTAACGTCCATCAAGTGATAAAAACGCATTATCATATTGATGCTTTTCAGAAAACATACTTTGTTATTGAAAGTTTTCAGGAATTATTTGATATATTATGTCATTTAGATTGGCAAGAAATTCATGATAGGGAGTTTTTTGTTTAGTGAAGTTCGTGGGAGGAATGACGAGGGTTTACGCAAGACCTTTATTCGACAAGCCTTGGTAGCACTAGGGTCTGCTGACATTTCATCTCCTCATAACCTACGTCCCGCGGAGTTATCGACCACAACATGAAATGTCAACCGCCCCTAATATAATCAGGCGGGAATTCCTTTTGTTTTAATTTTTAAGGAGATTTTAAATGGTAGATGTATGTACATTAACAGACAAACATTGTGTGCCTTGCCAAGGTGGGGTTCCAGCGCTTTCAGAAAAAGAAGTCAATACTTTATTAGCGCAATTGAGCACCTATTGGCAAATAAACGATCTGGGTCATTTGTGTAAACGTTATATTTTTAAAAATTTCATGGATGCTATCGCACTTGCAAATAAAATAGCAATAATTGCGGAGCAAGAAGGGCACCACCCAGATTTAACGATATCTTGGGGAAGTTGTATGGTTGAAATATGGACGCATAAAATCAATGGATTAAGCGAAAGTGATTTTATACTTGCGGCTAAAATTGAAGAGATAGATACGCAATGATTTGAATTATTACCATAGTTAGGTAAATACATGGTAGAATGTGCGTCATTTTATATAAATTAGAAAACGATATGCATCCTTGGTTAAATATTGCATTAAATGCGGCGAAAACAGCAGGCGATGTGCTCTTACGTAATATGGAGCATTTGGATAGAGTAGTCATTACCATGAAAGAAGGTAGTGATTGTTTTAGTGATGTGGATGTTAAAGCGGAACAGGCCATCATCCAGATTCTCCATAAAGCATTTCCAGACCATAGTATTCTGGCTGAAGAAAGTGGTTTGCATGGTCAGCACGAAGATATTATTTGGTATGTAGATGCTTTAGATGGCACCAAAAACTATTTACATGGCTATCCTTTATTTTCAGTGTCTATTGCGGTGAAAGTGAAGCAGCGTATAGAGCATGCGGTGGTTTTTGATCCTTTACGTCAAGAGTTTTTTACCGCCAGTCGTGGGCAGGGCGCACGTTTAAATCAACGTCGGATACGTGTTTCTAAGCAAAAAAGTCTTTTAGCGGCGATGGTCAGTATGGGTTTGCCTAGCCATGCAGATCCCTTGGCTTCTACCTATCAACATTTATACTCCCATTTTATTGAGCATGATGTGAGTCTACGTCGTTCAGGTTCGGCAGCTTTAGATTTGGCTTATTTGGCGGCAGGTCGTATAGATGGTTTTGTCGATACGCAATTACGTCCTTGGGATATTGCTGCAGGCAGTTTGTTGATTTCTGAAGCTGGCGGCTTGATTGGGGATTTGCAAGGTCATGAGCAGCATTTAGTGACGGGCAATATGGTGGCAGGTACTCCCAAAATATTTAAACATCTTATTCAAACGTGTCATCAAGTATCAGACATCACCAAATAGAAATTATTTTATTTATTTTGAATTATTTTTGTGCAAAATAAATAATGTGGTCTATGCTTAAATCAAAGGAACGATGTTTTCTAGCTGAACCGATAAGTATAACGTTCTGGAGATCGTTTTGTTGTGCGGTGTGTAAGCCCTGGATATACAGGGAAACCTAAAGCACATCATAGATCCCCGCCATTTAGTTGGTTGGGCTCAGGTCTAGGGCGTCGTTTCCTTCTTTATTTTTTCCCTATGTTAATCTCAAAAATGGTAATATCTCCATCGTGTATACTGTGGTTTTAATGTGAAGGCGCTTGTGGTACGATGGATTATTCTTTCTTTTTTTTGTTTTCATTATGATGAACGCCGCACTTCTTTTTGTACTCGTATGTTCCATTGCTTATCTATTGGGTTCTATAAACTCTGCTATTATTGTTAGTCGTCTTTGTGGCTTGCCTGACCCGCGTGAATCAGGCTCACACAATCCTGGTGCGACGAATGTTTTGCGATTGGCAGGGAAAAAATTTGCTTTATTCGTTCTGCTTTTTGATATGTTTAAAGGCTATGTGCCTGTATTATTAGCTAAGTTTATAGGTGTGGGACTTGTGACGCAGGGCTTTGTCTGTTTTTTTGTCGTATTAGGACATATGTATCCGATATTCTTTCAGTTTCAAGGTGGCAAAGGGGTAGCAACTGCTATCGGTGCATTATTTGCTTTGCATCCTACTTTAGGGATAATGACCTCTCTGACTTGGATTTTCGTGGTGCAAATGACGCATTACTCTTCAATGGCTTCTTTAGTGTCAATGACCGCAGCACCTCTTTATACATTGATTTTTTTACAAAACTCCGAATGTTTTCCTCCTTTATTTTTTATAACGATGTTTATTTTCTTCAAACATCGCCAAAACATTACGCGTTTAATGGATGGAGAAGAGCCGACAGTTCAATTCGGACGAAAATCAGGCACGGAAGATAAGCCTAAAAAGAAAAAGAAGTAATCGTTATGAGTCGTATTATTACGGACCTATCCGAAGCCCTCGCTGCATTGCGCGCGCATAATGTGTTGGCTATTCCTACTGAAACGGTATACGGCTTGGCGGCTGATGCAACGAATGTTACTGCAGTACGCTCGGTGTATGAGATAAAAAAAAGGCCGTTCAATCATCCTTTGATTATGCATGTAGCCCCAGAGTGGGATTTATCACAATGGGTGAGTCATATTCCTTCGTATGTATCTGAATTGATTGCACATTTTTGTCCAGGACCCTTAACCTTAGTGCTTCCGAGACGCCCCGATGCTGTGCTAGATATGGTGACTGGTGGGCATGATACCTTGGCGGTACGTGTTCCAAATCATCCCTTGAGTCTAGCATTGTTACGCGCTTTCGGCGCTCCGCTGGTGGCACCCTCCGCGAATCCATTTGGAAAAATGAGTCCAACCACCCCGGAACATGTTTTAGAGAATTTTCCGCAAGAGACTTTTTTGATTTTAGATGGTGGGCGTTGTACGGGAGGCATAGAATCTACGATTGTAGATGCGACTGAGACTTCCGTGTGCAGAATATTACGGGCTGGTTTGTTGGATAGCCTTGCTATTACGCAAGTGATTGGCCCGGTATTACAAGAAAGCGCCTCTTTGGTTCCTGCGCCAGGTTGTTTGGAGCAACACTACCAACCGAATAAACCTCTTTATTGTTTTGAAGATATACGAAGTCTTAGAGATTTTGCGCAACAGCAAGAAGTTGCGGTGTTATCTTTTCATGCTTCTATTGGGTTGGCGCCTTATTTTTATTATCAATTCTCTCAAGACCCAGTGCTGGTCGCACATGATTTATATTATGAGTTGCATAAAGCAGATCACTCTTCTGCTACCTGTATTGCAGTGGAGCTTCCTCCAAATACACCTATTTGGCAGGGGATTCGAGAGCGGTTGATAAAAGCGAGTCAATGAAAATATGAGATAATCAGGACGGTATAGCAATATCTTATACAAGGAGATGTATTATGCGTTTGTTCGTGAAGATGTTGTGTACGTTGGCAACGGTATCAAGTTTTGCTGGACAATTAGTGGATTTGAAGCGCCTTAGTTGGTCTGACTTGACCGAGCATTGGGAGGGCTTAGCGCCTGGCTCTCAAGCAAAAAATATTATTTCTCCGCGGACTTTGCAGTTAGTAGGTGAACATCAAGATAGTCAACATATACGGCATATTCGTTTTCAGCAAAGGTATCAAGGATATTTAGTGCATGGTGGATATGTAATTTTGCATACCCCTTCGACCTTAGAAGCTTTCTCACAGCACGCGCCAAAATCATTTTTCTTGACGGGTAGTCTTTTTGAAAATTTAGCGCCTGATTTTAAAACCGCAAAGCCTAATAAAGCTGAAGCGCAGGCGGTGTTAGATTCTTATCGTAAAAAATATGCACAAGATAAAATCCTGCATGCGAGTATACATCCCTTGGTGTATATGGATGAGCAGCAGCAAGCGCATTGGGCATATGAAGTGCGTTTATCGGTAGAATCCTCGTCACAAGGACTTCCTCAAAAACCTCGAGCCATTATTGAAACGGAAACACGCGCTGTTTTAATCGATTGGGATGATATTCAGACAGAACGGGTTGCTGTACAAGGGATGGGATTTGGTGGAAATGAGAAAACAGGTTGTTTCCATTATGGCAATACCTTGCCGTGGTTATCGTTACAGCGAGATACGGTATCACAACAGTGTTATGTTCAAAACGAAAGTACTCAAGTCATAGACGTACGTGCTTCACAGAATGCCGTGATGCATTTTCCGTGTATTCAGGCCTTAGACGCCAATATGAGTCAGTTTTGGATGGGGGTAAATCGTGACGGTTATGATATAGCGAATGGAGGATACTCCCCAACAAACGATGTGTTGTATGCGGGTCAACGCATTACAAAATTTTTTCAAGATTGGTATGGGATTTCCCCCTTGCAAGTGAATGGACACGCGCAACCTTTAATTATGCGCGTGCATTATGGCTTTGAGTATCAAAATGCATTTTGGGATGGTAAAGGGGTTAATTTTGGTGATGGTGGGGCTTTATTGTATCCACTCACCTCTTTAGAGATCGCCAGCCATGAAGTAGGACACGGGATTACTGCGCAACATTCAAAGCTGGTTTACTATGGACAGTCTGGTGGTTTAAACGAGTCATTTTCAGATATTTTGAGTAAAGCGGTCGAATATTATGAAAAAGGGACTGTCGTGTGGAATATTGGATCTAGCGTTATTAAAGCCAGCAGTGGAATCCCAGCTTTTCGATATATGGATGTGCCAAGTAGAGATGGATCTTCAATAGAACGGGTGGATCAATTTAAAAATTCCAGGATGGATGTGCATGATTCTAGTGGGGTATTTAATCGGTTTTTTTATTTGCTTTCAACGAGCGAAGGCTGGAATGTACATCTTGCATTTAATGCGGTGTTAAAAGCGCAACAAGATTATTGGTTTTCATATACGCAGTTTGTTCCGGGAGGTTGTGGTATTTGGGCCGCTGCACGTGATTTACACTATTCTTTAGTTGCTGTAGAGGCCGCATTAAGCAACATTGGGATTAATCCAGCGATATGTAAGATATAACTAATATTTTCCGCATGAAAAAATCGTATAAGCCAAATTGGGGTTAGAGTTAAGAGGAAGAGGAAGAGGTTAAGATCTGTGGTCGAGAAGTACTGAAGGTGAGAAGCGTCTTTAAAAAAACGCTTTTCGCCATCCCTGGCCGCTCGCAAAAAACATCCTGTTTTTTGACGTTTTTTAAAGACGCTTCTCACCTTTAGTACTTCTTGCAAGCATCGATGTATCTATCAACAACCCCCAAACCTCTATGTATTCGATTAACAACAGGGTAAACACATATCTGATGATTAAAATTAGAATAATCTATCCGAGCCGCGACCGTGAGGGCATACTCTTATACATAAGTCATTCTACGTCAACATATGAAAGGTTTCCCACGCTAAAGTAAAATCTTTCATACGTTGTAAACCAATCCACATAATTTTTGTCCCAGGAAACCCATCAGACTTTCTTCCTAAGTGTCCTCCA
>JAUYSE010000118.1 GCA_030696465.1 Legionellaceae bacterium | reverse complement strand
CCATAACATGTAGCAGACTTATGGGTAATGATATGCAATCGGCAGGACCCGCCTTTACAATCTAGATAAAGCGGGAATTCCTTTTCAAACTGCTCCGCTTCTTCATGGTTCGCGGCTCGGATATAATGCTCTAACTTTGATCTTGGTGGGCGTTGACTCTGATTAAGGCTTTAAAATTTGCTATTCCTCAAATCATTACTATACTGAAATATAAGAAACCATCTTGGAGATTAAAATGCCTATTTTAGAGAAGCTCGGGAAAGGTCATCCTGAAGGGGAACGACGTTATGCTCAGTTGGTAGGGACTCCAGAGGAGCTAGCCATTGAGTTAGAGCAATTAAAAGCCTTAGGTATTACACAAGAGACTTGCGTAGGGCAGCATGCGTTAGTGGCTACTGAAAAAGGGAGGCCTTTATATATTCGTTTAAATCCAGATCAGTATAATAAGTATAAAAAAGATGAGCATGCATATACTAAATTACTAGGAATGGATTTTTTTAATACTCACAGTATTAGTTTAGGGAAATTAGACGCCGAGTTTGTACAAGTGCTTATAAGTGGATTGACAAAAACGGGAGATCCGGTTGCATTAAAGAAATGCTTACAGGTTTTTATCAACTCTGTGAAAGATGAACATAAAAACAAGTCAGCGTTAGACCGGTTCTCTAGTTTTGCCAAAAAAAGCAAAACTGATCTTGAGAGTTTAATGGAAAATTTTCAGTCATTTCTGAAAAACATGATACATGCAGCAAAAGATTCTAAGTTTGCACAGGAAAGAAAGGCGGTAGTCTCTGAAAAAGATTTACATGTTGGGGGAGTTGCAGCACCAGCAAAAGAAGAATCTTCTGCGATAAAGTTAAAACGAGTGGCAGGAGAGGCACGCCGACATGTTATAAATGAAGAGGATCATAAAAAGCATGGACTTCATGATGTTTAAACCATAAAATTTTAAATCCCGGTGGACTGTTGTTATTGGTCATCCGGGATTTTTTTTGCTTATTTTACGGTATTTATTTTCTATATTACTCGGAAATGCAGAGTATATGCGATATTATAAATCATGAGCCTCTTTCGCGAATTATATGAATGATTTTTAATTTAACGGCTCCGCTTCCTCACGGTCGCGGCTCTGATACGAATAAGGGTGGTGTTGGCGGGTAGATACACTGAAGGTTGCAGAAGTCATAAAAACGAGAGTTGTCTTTAAAAAACGTCAAAAAACAGGATGTTTTTTGCGAGCGGCCAGGGATGGCGAACAGCGTTTTTTTAAAGACAACTCTCGTTTTTATGACTTCTACCTCGATCCTGAATATCCCACGAATTAAAATAAAAATTCGTGCAGCGATTCCAGGAGCAAACCAAACCAAACCAAACCAAACCCAAACCATATCAGCGCAGACTAGTTTGGAATAGACCTAATAAACAGGAGTTTACATGCAAATACAAAATAAAATCGCCGTCGTGGTCGGTGGTGCATCAGGACTAGGCAAAGCAAGCGCACAACTATTACAGCAGAACGGGGCAAAAGTCATTATCTGGGATAAGACAAAACCCAGTGAAACCGCAGAAAACATCCCTTGGATCGCTTGCGAAGTAGAGAAAGCCACCTCATTAGAGGCTGCCTTAGAAACCACGATTTCACAATATGGAATACCGCATATTGCGGTGCATTGCGCGGGCATCGTTTCTGCTTTTCGTTTATTTGATAAAGAAGGGGTTGCCAGTCCTTTAGAGTATTTTCAAAAAGTTCTGGAAGTAAATTTATTGGGAAGTTGTAATATGTTGCGGATTATGGCGGCAGCCATGCAAAAACATACCCCAGATGCAGAGACTCAAGAACGGGGAGTATGCATTTTAACGGCCTCTGTTGCGGCCTATGAAGGGCAAATAGGGCAAGTGGCTTATAGTGCCAGTAAAGGCGGCGTGGTTGGGATGACCTTGCCTGCGGCGCGAGAACTAGCGTCTTTTGGGATCCGTGTCAATACGATAGCTCCGGGTGTGATGGGAACCCCCATGATGCGCAGTATGCCTGAGGCGGTGCAACAAAGTTTATCGCAAAATGTGCCTTTTCCTAAGCGTTTAGGGGAACCAGAAGAATTTGCAGCATTAGTGGCCCATTTAATTACGAATACCTACATGAATGGTGCGGTAGTTCGTTTAGATGGTGCATTACGTTTGCAAGCTAAGTAGTACAGTGATGAGAGTGATATTGAGGAGATGGTGTTTTATACTTTGCATGGGTTTATCTTATATAAGTCCATTTATAAATCCATTGTGGGCCAGCAGCCATAAACCCATAGAGTTTTTGCAGTCGATTCAGGGAAAACCCAATGAAGGGGAGCTCATTTATCGTCATTTTTGTGTCAACTGCCATGCAGAAAAACCTTGGATTCCCCTAGGTGCTCCTCGCTTGCATCACCCTGAGGAATGGAAGCCGCGCTTACCTAAAACGAGTAAAGGTTTTAATCGTTTGTTACAAAATACTTTTGAAGGAGTGGGGGCTATGCCTGCTCGGGGAGGTTGCTTTGAATGCAGCGATGCGCAGTTGAAAAAAGCTGTTTTATACCTACTAAATAATGTTGCGAGCTAATAGAATTGTCCGGATCTGTAGCTAATGAACTGTCCGCTTTATTATAACAGATTAACTATTCATTTATAAGTCAATCTGACAAATGACGAAGCGGATTTACGTCTTTTGTTTTTTATTCTTTTAAAAAA
>JAUYSE010000101.1 GCA_030696465.1 Legionellaceae bacterium | reverse complement strand
TTTTTTAAAGACGCTTTTAGCATTTATTACTTCTGCAACCTTCAGTGTATCTATCAACAAACCCAGCTGTATCCAAAACTGACGCTAAGTCTATTTAGAACCAGCGGGTAATTGTAATTTTGACCGTATTTAAGATGTTTAACGAGGGTTTTAATTTCATGGCATCCGTTTCAAGAGCAGCGGGGCCTAATATAGTGGTTCGGACTGTTTGATTGTGTTGTTTGCCAAGATTAACACAAAGATACTCTGCGCCAATAGACCAAGATTGACCGAGGAGCCACTCGGCACCTGCACCAGCAACAAATCCAGTAGCGATGCTTGAGCGATCAAATGGAAATTTTACTACAGGGGTATTACTATCAACGACATTGATAGTTCCATAAATATGCTCTCTACCATAAGCAAAACCACCGGTTCCATAGAAGAATAGATTTTTATTTACAAGGTTAGTACCTATTTTTCCGCGTACGGTTCCGAACCAAGGTGTTGTTGTTGAAATTTGATTCGTCAATGTTGTCGTGGTAGAGGTAGAGGGAATAAAAGTGCTACTGTTTTTAGCATGCACCCCATAATATTGAAAATCGGTCTCAACACCCACTAGAATTGATTTAGTTCGCAGGTTATAACCAATCTGTCCTCCGCCTGTAAAGGCTAATGAAGACGCTTGTGGTAAGCGGTTCCATAGTAAAGATCCGTTAAAAGGAACTGTCACCAGCGTTGCCTGAGGTGCGCTTTTGGGTAATGGATTACTTGCCCAGCCTTCTCCTACGTTACCTCCGATATATAATCCTTCCCACGCATCTGTTGATGTGTGAGGCGATTCTTTCTGTTGTGTAGTTATGTGGTGTTGATTTAAATCTAAAGAAAAAGATTGGGAGGCTATTAGTGATAATACGCCTGTGAGCGCTATTCTAGTTGCTTTGTTGCTTTGTTTGAAGGCATCTGGTATTTCTCCTGAAATAAATATATATCCCTATATTCCTCATGTGTCGCTATACATGGTTACACTAGAAATATACGCGTAATCATAGGTCTCGTCAAATGGATAAAAGATGGCACAATTATCATACTGCGTTACCAGATAATATCTAAGTCAGGAATTGCTGATAATTGTCGATCGCAGGTAATTAATGGCGCATGATAATGAAGTGCAGTGCTAGCAATCAGACGATCGGCAGGGTCGTGGTGCTTAAATAACGCTTGTGTTGAGAGTGCAGCAATGGAGATATTTATCTCTAGCACTCTAATGGAGCGTGCGCTTAACATTAAGGTGAGGAAAGAGTGAGTATCTATACTCGGATTTAGCCTGTTTTTTTGAATTAACATCGCAATTTCCCACAAACTAATGTCGCAACAAGATACACAGGATTGCTCCTCTGCCTGTTGAATGGCAGAGCGTGCTTTTTTACTTAATTTTTCCGGATGTAAAGCGTCATAGATTAGGGCACAAGTATCTAAAATAATCATGCATCGGCCTCCCAGTCCGCCTGGATAGGAGAAACAACGTCTCCTATTATACATGTTTTTTGTAATTGAGAGAGTTGAGTTTTTGCTTCAAGCTGTGCATCTAGAGGAGGAAGTATTCTGGCTATAGGCTTCCCATGAGAGGTGATAACAATATGTTCGCCTTGTTGAACGCACTGTAGATATTTAGGTAAAGAATTTCTAAGGTTGGTTACGTTAGTTGTTAACATAATAAGGACTCCAGTAATGTACTTTTTTATTGTACATTACTAATGTGCAAAATACAAGCAATGTTGCTTTTTAGGTCACGGGAATGGGGACATCAACCACAATTTATGTTGCCTTTGGAGAATCGCCAGTATGGCGTCGATTTTCTCGCTGCGCGTTACGTTTGCTTTCGACATCTTCAAGTTTTTTCAGACTTAAAGGAACGACCTGATGCCAGAACTGTCCATGTTTTTGCGTTACAAACTTCACTTGTTTTTCATATCCGTAAACCATTTGTGTATGTGAGGCAGGCCCCTTGCCATTTCTGTAGGATTTGTATTCAAGAAATTCTTTATCATTATCGGGCGGTTTTTTGTAGTAGAGTTTGATATCCAGACCGTAAGTTTCAGAGGGATCTTTTATGGTTACCTGAGTTGTTCGTTTTTTTGTACGTAACCAATCTTGAACAATATTTTGAATCTTAATGCATCGCCCAGCACTATCGATAAGCTGGTCTTTAGGTGACAAGTTGATCATCTCGTTGAGTGCGTCTATTTTTGAGCGCAAGCTATCTTTACTTAGTTTTGTTGAATCAGAGGCGCTCTTCTGCCTATTTTGTGCTAATTCGTCTTCTAAAGAGAGGGCCATCGGATTTAATTGCCCTGGAACAAATGTCCATCCCTCAGGGATTTCGATATAGATCATAATTATCTCTGACTAAGGTATTTGTTTTAAATATAGCATATATGATGAAAAAGGCACAAAATAAGTCTTTTTAAAGACATAGAAAGCGCGTCATAATTAACATTAGCGCAATATATCTGATCCGCGACCATGAGGGAGCGGAACAGTTTGATGTTTCAACATACTCCGATACCTCAGCCCTTACGGTCATACTCTTATACATAAGTTCACCCACAGGTGTCTTCCCGGAATATAGAGAAACTTGAGCGAGCGCGCGAGCTTTAGTTTCTCTTAATGTCCGGGATCCCTCTATGATGAGTGGCTCAGTGCTCATTTATGAATAGATCCCGGGCATTAAGGGCCTGCTAAGGCTCGCGCGCTCGCCAAGCAGCCC
>JAUYSE010000091.1 GCA_030696465.1 Legionellaceae bacterium | reverse complement strand
GGTGAGCATAGGCCGCGAATGGTCGTCGATAAAGAATCATAGACTTTTTTTTGCGATTCAATAAACACGATTTCTTGAGCACCTCTCGAGAAGGCTTCTAAACCTAGCGCACCAGTCCCGGCAAAAGCATCTAAACAACAGCTGCCCACTAGATCGTGCATTAACCAATTAAACAGCGTCTCTCGGACACGGTTAGGGGTCGGGCGCACTATTTCTAAAGGGGGAACCGTAATCTGTTTCCCTTTTAAACGGCCAGCAATAATACGTATTTTCATGAAGGACCGAGTGACAACAGCAACCAAGCATGTGCAGGAAGATTTTTTTGGAATGCCTGTTGTATGGATGGGACCGTCACTTGTTGAATATGGCTGACATAGTTTTCAAGGAAATCATCGGGTAAGTGATAAAAGGTCATGCGTAGTAATAACTGAGCCATATTTGAATTCCCAGCAATAGAGAGTGGGAAACTTCCGGTTAAATAGTGTTGGGCAGCAAGTAACTCTGTGGCAGATGGACCTGCACTGATAAATTTTTGTAGCGTTTCTTGGAGTAGCGGAATGGCTTGTTGAGGTTTTTGGGTTGAAAAACTAATCATAAATGGCCCGCGTCCTAGTAAGGGAATCCACTCACTAAAAGCGCCGTAGGTGAGTCCATTTTTTTCCCGTAACACTAGATTTAATAGGGACCGTAAACTGCCTCCGCCTAAAATATAATTTCCGACTAATAACGAAAAGTAATCAGGGTTGTTGGGGGCAATGCCAACCTGACCAAGACGAATATTATTTTGGGTCGAGGTATAGCGAATTTGTTGTTGTTGTGTTGCCGGCAAAGGGTTTGCTATCGGAATAGTAGCTGCCGCCTCTCCTTTGGGTAGTGCTTGCATGAGATCTTCTGCAATATGCTGAGATTGTGCTTTAGAAATTTTTCCGACGAGCACTACAATGGCATTTTTATTGACAAAATAACGGCGATAAAAATCCAGAATAGCTTGATGGCTGATGGCTTGAATACTCGCAGGATCACCTTCTAGGGAGTGACCATAGGGATGCTGGGGATAAAGGGTTTTAAAAAATTTTGTGGTTGCAAGCGCATCAGGAGAATCTTCCATTTGTAATAACATGGCGATTTGTTGTTTTTTTTGTTTTTCTTCGGCAGCAAGAGGGAAGTCCGGTTGCGTGAGAATGGTTTTGAATACTTTGAGTGTTTCAGAAAGCATAGGCTCTTGAGAAAGCGTGCGTAGATGCAGAACGACCATATCGCGTTTGACATCATATTCATATTGGCCCCCCTGCTGTGCTAGTTGTTTCGCAACGGTGCTGACATTGTGTCCGGCATTGCCTTGATTTAACAAGCTAGTGGTCAGATAACTCAGACCGGGAGAGGTATTATCATAGGCAGAGCCTGCTTGAAAGGCCACTAAAATATCTAACATCTCTGGGCCTTCCGCAGAATGAAAAACTACGTGCGCTCCACGGCTGGTCAACCAACGTTCGATAGAAAGTGAATTGCCAAAAGAGGAGAAAGATAAAATAGTGAGTAATACGCTAATAATAATTTTCATGAAGACTCTTGTGCTAAGGTAGTTTGGGGAAGCAGTTGGGCCTCTGTTAACACGTTAGGATGAAGATATTTTTGTGCTACACTTTGGATTTGCGCAGGGGTAATAGCATTAATATTCGCAATATATTGGTCTTGTACTTGATAGCCCAGGCCTATCGTTTCTAATATCCCAATTTCCATGGCACGATAGAAAATAGAGTCTTTTTCAAAGGTTTTTTGCGCAATAATTTGGTGTTTTACGCGATCAAGTTCGGTCACAGAGACTGGTTTTTTTTGTATTTTTTCGATTTCTTGTAAAATATTTTGCTTTAATACCGCCAAAGTTTTTTCTTTGCTAGGGGTGGCAGTAAAAGTGAATAAGGTAGGGTAGCGAGAATACATATTATAATCGGTGTTCACATTACTGGCGATGGCTTTATTTTTGATGAGATGTTGAGAGAGTCGGCCTGATTCACCGGCATCGAAAATTCCGGCCAGTAGTTCTAAGGCATAAGGCTCCCAAGCAGAGTCACTGGTCACGCGGCTAGGTACAGGATATCCGAGTATAATAGCGGGCATTTTTGCTGGTATTTGGATGATGACAGATTTTGGACCTAAAGGGACGGGTTCAGGTTGTCGACGTCGAGAAAAATCACTTTGAGAATGCAGTGCGCCAAAATGACGACTGGCTATTTTGAAAACAGCAGGCGCGGAAACATCTCCGACGACAACGAGTGTGGCATTATTCGGCGCATAATAGTGTTGATACCAATTGTGTGCATCTTGCAAGTGTAGGTTGTCGAGATCTTCCATCCAGCCTATCACGGGATGTTGGTAAGGTGGTGTCAGATGAGCGGTGGCCATAAAGCGTTCGAAGGCGGTGTCTTGTGGGTTATCATCTGTACGCAGGCGACGCTCTTCACGCACCACTTTCAGTTCTTTTGCGAAAGAAGTGGGGTTCCAAATGAGATGTTGCATACGATCTGCTTCTAAAGCGAGGACTTCGCTGAGACTTTGTTGAGCGATTTTTTCAAAAAAAGCGGTATAATCATAGCTGGTAAAGGCGTTTTCTTGGCCGCCTTTCGCACTAATAATACGAGAAAACTCACCAGCGGGATGTTGAGGTGTGCCTTGAAACATATAATGCTCTAGCATGTGAGAGATGCCAGTAAGGCCACCAGGCTCGTCCGCCGAGCCTACATGATACCAGACCATGACAACGGCAATAGGAGCACGATGGTCTTCTTCAACGACTATTTTCAGGCCATTGGGGAGGGTTCGCGTTTGAGCGCCATAGCTTGCGAGAGACAAAAGTCCGCATCCGAGGAATACATATTGTAGAACACGTGATATTTTCATTGGCATTTTGAAGATTTAAGAAACGATGATAGAATCTCACATTTTGGATGTGATGTATATACTGAGGGTGGCGTAAGGTGATTTGGTTTAAGAAAAAGCAAGTTTCAGAAGATCAGGATCTCACTGCTGCATCGAAAGTGCCACAAACACCTTCTTTGTTTCAGCGATTAAAAGAGGGTTTAACTAAAACACGCCAACAACTAGGAAATGGCGTTCAGCGCTTATTACTGGGCAAAAAAGTATTAGATGCAGAGTTGGAAGAATCTTTAGAGTCATTGTTGTTACAAGCTGATTTTGGTTTAAAAACCACACGAGACTTGTTAGACGGCCTCAAAGTAGACATTCCTAGGCAGCAGCTTCAAAATGGAGATGTTGCCTGGACGGTGTTGAAGCGCAACATGCAAAATATATTGCAAAAGGTGCAGGTGCCGTTGGTATTGCCAGAATCTAGCACTAAGCCGTTTGTCATTTTATTTGTAGGGATGAACGGGGCTGGCAAGACCACCAGCATTGCCAAATTAGCATACGCTTTTCAGCAAGAAGGGAAACGCGTATTGATGGCGGCGGGAGATACTTTTCGTGCGGCAGCAGTAGAACAACTTACACAGTGGGGTCAGAAATATAATATTCCTTTGGTTGCCCAGCATACTGGGGCGGATAGCTCTTCAGTGCTATATGACGCTTTTCAAGCAGCGCAAGCACGACAAATCCATGTTCTTTTAGCTGATACTGCTGGTCGTTTGCATACACAAGCACATTTGATGGAAGAGTTAAAAAAAGTGAAGCGTGTGTTGCAAAAATTAGATCCTACTGCGCCACATGAGGTGATGTTAGTGTTAGATGCCAGTATTGGTCAAAACGCACTGGTACAGGCTCGACAATACCATGAAGCCATCGGCGTCACTGGAATTATTATGACAAAGCTTGACGGAACGGCCAAAGGTGGCATATTGTTTGCAATTGCAAATGAGCTAGGAATCCCCATTCGATTTATTGGAATTGGGGAACACGTGGATGGTTTACGACCATTTGATGCGACGGCGTTTATTGAGGCTGTGTTTCATGATGATTCAGTTCGAGCAAGTGAGTAAACGGTATTCAGGTGGTTTTGAAGCCTTAAGTAGTATTAATTTTAGCCTTGAATCCGGAGAAATGGCTTTTTTGACCGGGCATTCTGGTGCAGGAAAAAGCACCTTTATTAAATTAATTGCCTTGCTAGAAAAACCTTCCTGTGGAAAAGTGGTGGTGAATGGTCAGGCATTACATACCTTAAAAAAACAAGATATTGCTAAATATCGATCAAAAATAGGCATGACCTTTCCATTGTTATTATCAGATAGAACTATCTACGATAATGTCGCTTTGCCATTGCAAATTCAAGGACATGACCGTCAGACCATTGCTAAGCGAGTGCATGCTGCCTTAGATTTGGTAGGCTTATTACATAAAGAAAAAATGATGTCGTCTTATTTGTCTGAGGGCGATCAACAACGCGTAGGGATTGCACGTGCGGTAGTACATCAACCGACATTGTTATTGGCGGATGAGCCGACCAGTAATTTAGATCCCAGTTTGTCTAGCTCCATTATGAATGTGTTTGATCATTTGAATCAGGTCGGGGTGAGTGTATTGGTCGCGACGCATGATGTATCACTCATTGCTGCCATGAAGCATCGGATAGTCTTGTTACGACGAGGAAAAATATGTTAAATCGTTGGAAAGAGCGAGGGAGTGCCCATCTGCAAGCGGCGATGGAGAGTCTTCAGTGTTTAGGGATGAAGCCATTATCTACGATGATGACGGTGTTGGTGCTAGCAGTTGTTTTGACGATTCCTGCAGTGTTGTGGGTGATGACAGCTGCATTTACCCATATTGCACATGACTGGCAACGTGGTGCCCATATTTCTGTATATTTGAAGTCTTCATTAGCGACGGAAGAGGCGCAACAGTTGTTGAATACGGTGAGAACCGATCCGGGAGTCGCACAGGCAGATTTTATAATCCCCGAGGTGGCAACCACTAGTTTACCGAAAAGTAAGTCGTCGCCTAACGAGCCACCCAGTGCTTCCACGTCACTTGTTATGGACGTGCAGCCTTCAGAGGAAGTAGATTCAGACTTAGCTTTGGATCAATTAGCAGGGCGTTTACGCACTTATGCGCAAGTAGAGCAAGTGCAGGTAGATATGGCCTGGATTCAAAATTTACGGGTTATTCTGGGAACTGTAGAGCAATGGACCCAATGGGGCATGTTTTTCTTAGGGTTGGTCATCTGTTTAATTATTAGTAATACGTTGCGTTTATTGATGCAGCATCGACAAGATAGTATCCAGGTGTTGCAATTGTTAGGTGCTTCAAACGCCTATATTACACGTCCTTTTTTATATTTTGGTATTTGGTATGGCTTTGCAAGTTCTTTGCTGGCGATTGTGTTGGTGAGTGTATTTTTATATAGCGCGAGTATTGGATTAGATGCCTTAGCCGCAAGCTATCATTTACATGTTCCTTTATTGAAGTTGAGTGTTCTGCAAGGGTATGGATTGGTATGTATTGCAATGCTGTTGGGCTGGAGTGCGGCAAAGGTTTCTGTATTAGGGCTTGTGAAAAAATAAATCAGTTTCTTGTCATATAATGAAATTTTATAGTATACTGTTCAGTGTTTTCGCTGTGAGGGATATATCGTTATGAATCCACAATGGCAATTAGTGACCTCTGGATTACCTTTAGGAAGTTTAGATGCGTATATTTACCAAGTAAATCAAATTCCTATGCTAACCGAAAAAGAAGAGCAGGATTGTGCTATTCGTTTTCAACAACAAGGTGATCTAGAAGGTGCGCGTTGTTTAGTATTGGCGCATTTACGCTATGTTGTGCGCGTTGCCCGAGGATATTTGGGATATGGTTTGCCGCTGTCTGATTTAATTCAAGAAGGAAGCTTAGGTCTTATGAAGGCGGTTAAACGCTTCGATCCCACTATGGGGGTGCGCTTGGTTTCTTTTGCGGTGCATTGGATTAAAGCAGAGATTCATGAATTTATTTTAAAAAATTGGCGTATTGTTAAAGTTGCTACAACAAAAGCACAAAGAAAATTATTTTTTAATTTACGCCAGATGAAGCAACGTCTTGGTTGGATGACACGTGAAGAAGTAGATGCCGTGGCGCGTGATTTGGGAGTGACCTCTGCAGATGTGTTGCAAATGGAGCAACGCCTGAATGCGATGGATACCCCTTATGATTTGTCGGATGATGATGCTGAGGGTGGCAGTTCCAGTGCGGCAGTACCTATGCATTACTTAGAAGATAGTAGCTCAGATCCTGCTCTTTTATTAGAAAACACCTCCGTAGAAGATGCACGTCGTCTGATGGATGTAATCGCTTTATTAGACGATAGAAGCCGTGATATTTTAGAGCGACGCTGGTTAGCGGACGAAAAAGCAACTTTGCACGATTTAGCCGCAGAGTATGGCGTGTCGGCTGAACGTGTACGACAACTCGAAAAAAATGCGATGAATAAATTAAAAAAACAGTTAGGGACGTCTTCTATTCAATAATCTTACATTTTTCTAGCAGTATTTTTTTTGTGTCTTGATCAACAAATGCGGCCTCTAGTGCCATGCGTGTAAATTGTAGCATAACATCATCGCTGTAATGATAGGCTTGTTGGACGCGAGCATATTCTTCTGAAAGTTCTGAATTAAAAAAGGGCGGATCGTCTGAATTTAAACAGACCCGTATCCCGTGCTGCAAAAAAGCAGGCAAGGGGTGATGTTGTATATCGGATACACGTCCCAAGGCTATATTGCTAGAAGTAGCTATTTCTAAGGTAATATTATGCTGTAAAAGCGCATCCATGGTTTTTGGAGAATGGATGGCTTGAATCCCATGCCCAATTCTTTGTACCGATAATTGTTGAATAGCAACCAACATGCTATTGGCATCCGCAAATTCGCCTGCGTGTACTGTACTCGACATCCCGTGTGCCGCGACAAGTTGATAGGCTTTTATAAAAAGCTCTGGTGGATAGTGTACTTCGTCACCACCAAGTGCAAATCCGACAACACAGGGTAATTGGACTGAAATCGCTTGTTGCGCTACTTTGAAAACGGCTTCTTCGCCAAAATGACGAACGCCAGTCATTAAAATGCGACCCACAATTCCCCATTGTTGATATGCATCATCAATGGCTTGTTGGATGGCATTTAAGTGTTCAATGGAAGGAATGCCACTGCTTTTTTCAGCATGTTCAGGGGAATACATCATTTCGGTATACAGAGTATGGTAGGTGGCGCAGCGTCGTAGATAATCGAAGGTGAGATCGTAGTAATCTTGAGGACATTTGATAACAGCAGCGACGATATCATAGTTATGTAAAAAATCCAGAAAATCATGGAAGAAATATTGTGTCTGCTCTGCAGGGAAGCGCTCAGGAGAGAGCGGTATATGATTGCGTTGCGCGAGCGTATGCAGTAGGATCGGGGTGATGGTGCCTTCCAAATGGACGTGTAGCTCTGCTTTTGGGATGTTCATATAAGAAGATACCTAGATAAGCGTAGTTTATGGTAACATAATATATTAAAAATTATAGGGTATAATTATGAGTTCGCATGAAGTCAATAAAGCATTTATTAGTCCTATCGATATTTTTTTAAGACAATGGGATAAACACCACGAGAAAACTCCTTCTCAATGTGCGGAAATTGAAAAACACGCAAAAATTGCAAAACGGAGAGATCAACGTTGTGTAGACGGAGAAGAAGAGGGTATTTGGGAAGGTTTTTAGGTTTATTAAAGTCATAAATCGGTCAATACTCTCATGGGTGTAGCGGGACGTGCTTGAGAACCCCTAAGACGGATACCCTGAAAAAATATGATGCATTAGAAGTAGTAGTCTATTCCATTAAGTCTCAGGGGTGATGCGAAGACACTATGGCTGTCGCATTAAAATTTGATTAACTTGTTGTAGGTTGGGCCTTGGCCCAACGCACCACCATTACGGTAGAAAAAAGTGCAAGATCTCAAAAGTTAAGATACTGAGTCCAGAGGCGACGGGCAAAGTAACGATCCAAGATAAGAAAATATTCCGAATCACAATTAAATTCAATGCACCAATACCTCTTGCGAGTCCTACGCCAAGTACTGCGCCGACCAATGTTTGTGTGGCAGATACTGGAATGCCGGTACTATTGGCGATGACTACTGTCGCAGATGCGGCAGCGGTGGCAGCAAAGGCACGACTCGGAGTGAGGGTTGTAATAGAACTACCAACGGTTTCAATCACCCGTTTACCATACATGAGAAATCCTCCGACGACACCAGTGCATCCAAGTAGGGTAATCCAAGCGGGGTAAAGATTGCCAATAATATAGGGGTGCGGGTTCATTAATGAATAAATAATACTTAAAGGACCGACCGCTAAAGAGACATCATTGGAGCCGTGGGCAAACACCATGGCACAAGCGGTAAGCCCCATGAGGACAGCAAAATGCTTCTCTACGAGGGTAAAACGTTCTTTTCGACGGACATTTTCTTGGTGTGGAATGCGATGAATCACGTAGAGTCCAATCATCGCAAGTAAGATACTGCAAGAAATGATGATAAGAACATTAGGTAGCATTTTTAGATGGATACCAAAGTGGTGCAAACCCTTAAATACGGTGATAAATGAGAGAAGCCCCCCAATTAGTAACAAATAGATAGGAATATATTGCCGTGCTTTTTGTAAAGGGTCCAGGTGAACAAAAATGGTTTGTTGTATACTGGTAAAGAGCAGGTAACTCGTAAAACCAGCGATGAGAGGGGAGGTAACCCAGCCCAAGGCAATACGAGCGACTTCACCCCAATGAATAGCGTGGGGCCCTAAGACAATAGCGCCAAATCCGACCATTGAGCCGACCAGTGCATTCGTAATAGAGACAGGTACTGCAAGAAAACTGGCAATATTCATCCAGAGAGTGCAGGCAAGTAAGACGCTCAGCATCCCTTGAATCAGTATAGTGGGCTCTGTTATTTGACTGGTGGTAATAATGCCATCACGTAGGGTTTCGGTAACACCGCTGCCGCCAAAAAAAGCACCAGTAAACTCAAAAACAATAGCAATGATAACCGCTTGTTTTACGGTAACCGATTGAGAGCCAATCGTAGTACTCATAACATTGGCTAAATCATTCGCTCCCACCCCCCAGGTCATAAAGAAACAAAGGGCGACCCCAGCAAAGAAAAAATAGTGTGATAGATCCATAAAAAAACTTATCGAGCAATGAGAATTTGAAGGCGCCCACCAACTGTTTGGGCGTGATCTGCGAGATCTCCGATCCAGCCCATCAGTTTATACAAGAACATTGCATCTATAGGTGGCAATGTTGCTTCCAGTGTAAAAATATGCTGACGGATGGCAGAGAGTTGATTATCACTTTTGTGTTCAATTTGATCAAGCGTTTTTATCATTGCTTCGACAATATCGACTTCATTTCCGCGAAAACCACTTTCTAGGAGTTCATCTAATTCATTAATGGCGTTACAGGCTTGTTGAGCTGCTTCTAGTGAGCAGGTTAAGAACGGCATAAAGAGCGGGGAAAGGCTTTCTGGAATTTTAAGATGTCTGCCAATGATAAGTCCGGCAATGTCTTGCGCTTTATTGGCGATTTGATCTTGTGCGTTGAGTACCTCGAGGAGATCGGTTCTGGATACCGGGAGAAATAAACCGGTGGGCAAATGTAAGCGTAAATCACGTTTGAGATGATCGGCTTCTTTTTCGGTGGCAATAATTTTTTCATGCAACTCTATGGCGAGTGCCCAGTCATTATTCAATACTGATTCAAAAAAAGGATGTAGATATTCTGCGCAAGTCGTGACGACTCGCATATGTTTTTCTAGCGGGCGAATTGGCGAAGGGCCAAACATATTAAAGATGCTACTCATGTTGGGATGACCAAAGATAATTTTTGGTGTTCAGTATACCTATATATAGAGATTTGTACAGTAGGTGGGTAATGATCAAGGAATTCCCGCCTGATTATATTAGTGGTACCAAGGCTTATCGAATAAAGGGCTTTCGTAAACACACATAAAGTCATCCTGACGCTCTCCCCGCGCGTCCTTGCGCGGTGAAGGTTTACGAAAGCCCTTTATTCGATAAGCCTTGTTGGCAGAGTTTTGGGGTTGGGCGGGAATGGCTGGTAATGATCCAGGGTAAACGCATCTTATGTATGAAGTTAGCCAGATCTATTCGAGCCATGCCCTCACGGTCGCGGCTCGGATAGATTTC
>JAUYSE010000075.1 GCA_030696465.1 Legionellaceae bacterium | reverse complement strand
CGAGAATCACAATGCCCACAGTCATCGTCACATTATAGATAGAGTAATGAATAAAAAATAAAGAAGTGAGATAGACTAAGGCGCCAACCATTAATCCTCTGAGAACCCCAGATACAATAAAACCAGCAAGAAGTAAGCTTGGTGGTATCGGGCTGACCAGCATTTCTTCAATGCTTTTTTGAAAACGTAAACTAAAAAGAGAGCTAGAAACATTGCCATAGGAATTGGTAATCACGGTCATCATAATAAGACCTGGTGCAATAAATTCCGCATAAGAGACATTTTGGATGTTACCGATACGTCCACCAATTAAACTCCCAAAAATAAAGAAATAAAGACTCGTAGTAATAACAGGAGGTAAAAAAACTTGAGAGGAAATACGCAACATACGCACGACTTCTCTGCGTAATAACGTATAGAACATAATGAGGTAGATATTAATGCTCATGGTGAATGATATCCATAAATAAAGATTCTAGGCGGTTGGTTTTATTACGCATACTAATTACCCGAATGGATTGAGCTGAAAGTCTCGCAAAAATATCATTCAGGGTGGAGTGAACGTCAGTACGTAATTCAAACGTATGGGTATCAACAATTTGTACATCAAAAGGCGCTATTTCTAAATGCGCTGGCAGTGCTTGTTCTGTTTGAAAAACAAAGGTTTGATGTTGGCGTGTTTTGAGTAATGTTTGCATATCCGTATTTTGTATGAGCAGACCTTCGTCAATAATAGCCACTTTGTTACAGAGCTGCTCGGCTTCTTCTAGATAGTGAGTGGTTAAGATAATCGTAGTGCCTTGTGCGTTAGTGTGGGTTAAAAAATCCCACATGCTTCGACGAATTTCAATATCGACGCCCGCGGTAGGTTCATCCAAGATAAGAATGCTGGGTTGATGAATGAGGGCTCGCGCAATCATCAAACGACGCTTCATTCCACCAGACAGGGAGCGTACAGTTGCGCGACGTTTATGCGTTAAACTCAGGGATTCAAGTAAAAAATGCATATGTGGCAAGGCTTGACGACGAGAAATCCCATAATAACCGGCCTGATTTAGTAGCACTTCTTCGCAGCTTTCAAAAATATTTAAATTAATTTCTTGTGGGACGACCCCTAGCTGTGATTTTGCTTTTTCCGGATGGGTATCAAGGTCGTATCCTTGAATAATAATTTTTCCAGAGGTTTTGTTGAGTAAAGTGGTAAGTGCCCCAATGGTAGTAGATTTCCCTGCGCCATTTACCCCTAATAATGCAAAAAAATCACCGAACTCTACTGTTAAGTCAATGCCTTTTAGGGCTTCGACCCCGTTGGGGTAATTTTTTTTTAAGTTCTGAATGCGAATGGCGGCCATATTTTATCTCGTAAGTAGGCGCTACAAATGAGAAGAAACAGTATACCGTTTCTTAGAGAATCGGTATACTAGGTAATTTTCAATAATACATTATTAGGGAACTGCATGTCCTTAAAGGCCATGTATAACAATATTGCAAAGCATTATGCATTAGCTGATCGCTTTGGCTCCTTACGAGAGAGTCATGCGGTTGCATTGGCACAGATTCAAAAAGCGTCGCTTGGCCGAAAGCCACATTATAAGGTGTTAGACTTAGGCGTTGGTGATGGTGCTTTTTTGCAATCATTACGTCCTATGATGCCGGAAGCCGATTTCACTGGCCTAGACATCTCCTCTCAAATGCTAGAAAGAGCACGTCAGTCAGTGAGCTTAAAAACGATTGAGTCTAGTGCAATCGAGGCAAGCCAATATTTACCGGCGCATAGCCAAGATTTAGTGCTTGCGCATTTTGTAAATGCCTATATTCCCATTCAAGATTTGTTTAAAGAGGTAAATTCTTTAATGCGAGCGAATGGATATTTTTCGCTTATCACGACCACCTATGAATCTTTCCCGGTTGGACAAAAACATTTGGCCGAGTTTATTGCGCAAGGGAATTTACTCAGCTCTGTGATAGGGCATTATTATAAGTCTATGTTAAAAAACACAACCGTTGCCGCGCATCAAGAAGAATTACTGTCTGTGTTTAAACAGCATCATTTTACGATAGTAGATCATTATCGACTCTCTTTACCGATTTGTCTTGACAATGTAGATGAATTGGCTCTTTTTGGCATAGAGGGGACTTGGTTTTTAAATAGTTTATCGGTACGTATGTTACCCAAAAGTTTTTTATTGGATCGCCTCAAGCGTTTATTTGAGAAGTTTTTTACCTTTCCTTATCAAGACACGCATATCATCGATATTATTTTAGCGAAGAAATAAACAGTGACGTTAGCACATTCTATCAGAGCCATGTCCTCAGAGTCGCGGCTCGGATTTTCTTTTAAAGATCTTTTCATCGGGAAGCTCTAGTTATTTATCTATAAAACCACTAAAATGGGGCAATTTATTGAAATAATGGAGAAGTTGCCATGAAAAAATATAGTTTGCTGATTATCCTCCCGACATTTTTATTAAGCGCTTGTGGTGAATTTAGTAATCAAGATGTTGGTGTGCTCGCCGGAGGTGCTGCCGGTGGTTTACTCGGAAGTCAATTTGGTGGCGGCACTGGTAAAATTGCGGCCGCAGTCGGTGGGGCTTTAGTAGGCGCCTATTTGGGCGGTAAAATAGGCCAAACCATGGATAGACTCGATCGCTTAGAAATGCAAAAAGCATTAGAAAGTGCACCGACAGGGCGATCAGTACATTGGCAAAATCCAGATAATGGCAATCAATATACCGTAGAACCAACACGAACCTATTATAACAATCAACAGGCCTGTCGTGAGTATAGAACTACTGCAATTATCGGTGGAAAATCTGAGCAAGTGCATGGTACTGCCTGTCGACAAGCAGATGGATCTTGGAAAGTAGCTAATTAAAAGGTGTATGTTTAATGTCTCAACTATCGGATATTCCTGTCATCATAGAAAGTGGTCAAAAATATAAAACAGACCAAGGTTTTTATGCGATAAAAGATGGGATAAAAGCGACGGAACAACCCTATGAACGCCTTCCTAAACCAGAGTGGTTACGGGTTGTGAGTCATACGAGTCCGAAGTATCAAGCCGTGAAAGCGCAGGTGAGAGAGCATGGCTTGGCAACGGTCTGTGAAGAGGCAAAATGTCCTAATATGAGCGAATGTTGGTCGCATGGGACGGCAACTATTATGTTGATGGGGGCGGTGTGTACGCGTGCTTGTCGGTTTTGCGCAGTAGATACTGGCAACCCTCAAGGAGTTCTTGATATGCAAGAGCCAGAAAAAACAGCAGAAACAGTAGAGCTCATGGGTTTACAATATGTGGTCTTAACCTCCGTCAATCGAGATGATCTGGCCGATGGTGGGGCTTTACACTATGCGAATGCAATACGTGCCATTAAAAAACGTTGTCCAGAAGTAAAAGTAGAAGCATTAACCCCTGATTTTCAGGGTGATGAAAAAGCGATTGCAATTTTGCTAGAGAGTGGGGTGGATGTTTTTGCGCAAAATGTCGAGACCGTTGAAAGATTAACGCATCCAGTGCGCGATAAGCGTGCGGGTTATCAGCAAACGTTGAATGTTTTAGCCTTTGCGAAGCAATATCAACCGCAAGTATTAACCAAAACCAGTTTAATGTTGGGTTTAGGCGAAACGGACGAAGAGATCATCCTTACGCTTCGTCAAATACGCGAGCATGGTGTCGATATTGTCACTTTAGGGCAGTATTTGCAGCCCACTAAACATCATTTACCAATACAGCGCTATGTGACTCCTGAAACGTTTTTACAGCTACGTGAAGTTGGTTTGGCTCTCGGATTTTTAGAAGTCGCGTCTGGTCCCTTAGTGCGTTCCAGTTATCGAGCAGATAGAGTGTTTCAACGCAATAATTTGCAGTAAGTGGAAGAGGGACTTTATCAAGGCACGATCTATCCGAGCCGC